>JBJOHK010000060.1:0-23266 GCA_046047755.1 Bacteroidota bacterium
CGCTCAAATCAATGCGAACATTTCCCGTTGAACCGGCCATTTTCATCGAGGTCAATACGATGCCAAGGTTGTTGCTCAAGGTTTGCCAAGCTAAATTAACCGAATCTTTGGCGCTAGCCCCAGGTGCAATGTTGCTGTAGGAGAATACACCAACCGTACGGTTGTAGGTTTTATCGACCAGTTGGAATTGGAATTCACTTATTTCTACAGGGAACGTGTTCTCAACTGAGATGACCATGTGCCCTTGGCTGATGTTCAAATATTCGTAATTGGTGGCTTTGTTCGCGTCGTAAGAAGTATTAGATGCATCATTGACAGCGGGGAAAAGGGTATCCTTGCCATCATTGTCAATGAAAAATTGCGCGGTACTAGGGTCTAAATCTACTAATAACTCATTTAAGGTTATGGTTTTGGTCGATAGGATACTCGGCAAGGTCACATTGCCTAAGGTGTAGTCAACAGCAGCGTTGGAAAAAGCGATGTTATCCAAGACGCTATCGGCTCCCATGTAAAAGACCGAATCGTCGCGGTAGACAAATCGAATGAGCCCGTCAGGGTCGTATTGAATGATGCTGTCTTGCTTGAGAAGGTCGGAGGCTTTGAGGTAAACTTGAGCAAGGGGGGTGATGACTTCGGGTGAAGGATTGTAGCCGTTAAACTTATTGAAATCCATTTTGTTCTTGGAACAAGAAACTTGGATTATGGCTATCAAACCCATCAAGCCCAAAAATGTGCTTCTGGTTGACATACCTACAAAGGTAAAGTACTCTGTTGAAAAAGGGCGGCCTATTGCCTAAACAAATCGGGCGGTCCTAAAGAAATTATACTAGGCTAATTCCTTGGCTTTCAAGGCGAATAAGCCCTTTCTTATAAAGAGCGCCACAAGTTTCTTTGAATGCTTTTTTGCTCATTCCAAAGGTTTCTTGGATGAGTTCTGGGTTGCTTTTATCTCCAAAAGGCAGTTTGCCGCCAGCTTTTTTCAGGGTTTCGAGTATCTGAGCCTCAAATTTGGGGATTCGGTTTCGGCCAATGGGATTCAAGCGAATGTCCAATAAACCCTCGGGTCGAACTTTGCTGACATAAGCTTCCATACGTTCGCCAAGCTTGAGTTTTGCGCCTCCCTCGTTGTTGTATACAATGCCTCGGTACCGATTATTGACAATGACTTGCATGCCGTTTTCACGCTCTTCGCTGCATAGTATCCTTACCTTTTGACCCTCTTGAACCTGAAGGTTTTCGGTTTGTAAGAATTTGTTGACTTTGGTGCTTCCCACCAATCGCTGGCTGGCTTGATCCAAATACAAATGAACCAAGTAAAAACCACCCACTACCATGGGCCTATTTTGCTCCCGAAAGGGTATGAGAAGATGTTTGTCCAAGCCCCAATCAGCAAATGCACCTACGCGGTTTACAGCGACCACTTCGAGCAATTCGAAATCACCCAACTCCATGTAGGGTTGTTCAGTTGTGGCCACGATACGGTCTTCCGAATCTTTGTAGACGAAGGCCTCTAATGATCGGCCGAGGTCCATAGAGGCTGTTACGTATTTGTTGGGTAGCAAAACCTCTTGGGCATCTTCACAAACCAAATACAGCCCCACGGGAGCCGATCGAGAAACTGTAAGGGTTTGGGTTTGACCGATGCGTAACACGAGGCAAAATTCGGGATTTTCTACTCGTTCGCTCCTTATCTTGCAAATATTATAGAATTTTGAAGATAGGATGAGCGAAGAATTGGGTACCCAAGAGAAATTAAAGTCACTTTTTCCAGATTTTGAACCTGCCTTATTGATGGATATGGTGGAACATGCTCAGTTGCGCAAGGCAGAATCGGGTGATGTGCTTTTGAGAACGGGTCAATACATTGCCTCGGCTGTTATGGTTTTGGAGGGCAGTGTCAAGATCTATCGCAAAGGAGATGATGGGGGAGAGTTCTTTATGTATTACCTAAGTCCTGGCGAAGCCTGTGCCTTAAGTATGGTTTGTGCTACGCGTTCTGAAGCCAGTCAAGTTACGGCGGTTGCGTCTGAAGATTCCTTGCTTTTGAGCATTCCTATAGAGCGAATGAGCCATTGGATGAAAGAGTTCCGTACGTGGTATGAGTTCGTTATCGCCACGTACAGAAACCGCTTTGACGAGGTTTTGAATGTCATCGACAATGTGGCCTTTCGCAGCATGGATGAACGATTGGAGTTCTACCTTAAAAAACAGCAAGACCAGTGCAATTGCACCGACATTTTTCTATCTCACCAGGAAATTGCCAACGATTTAAACTCTTCGCGAGAAGTAATATCGCGCTTGTTAAAGAAGATGGAACAGCGCGGGCTAGTAGCTTTGCACCGCAACCACATTCAATTGTTGGCCTTAGACTGATGATAGGCAGCGCCCTGCCATAGCTCTAATTCGGTCTATTTATTTCACCCAAAGGGTCAAACCCTCCACTCGCTCGATGATCATTTCCTGCTCAAATACGGGTTGGTCTGAAGACTCCGTTTTGGCTGACCAATCGCTGCCGCGGTAGCGTACGCGACCTTCTGAGCCATTCCAAGAAAGTACTTTTACTCGTTGGCCCTCATGCTCGTCAAAGCCGGCCGACTTTCCGAATTTTTCCAACAAAGGTTTGCGAAGCAACCACAAAGAGGCCGCTGAACCCAAGGCAGCTATGATGAGTTGGGCATTGCTTCCAAGGTTCAAGCCCACGCTGAGCAATAGGCCTGTCAACAAGGCGCCCAAGCCCACACAAAGCAAGACAAAAGTTCCGCTCAGCATTTCTGCCGCCATGAGCAAACACCCTAGGGCTAACCAAAGAGTTCGGGCCGTTGCCATGTCAAAGTCGACCATTTCCATCTTAAGATTTCTGGTTCTTGACAACAGACATAGCGGCGGTAACCAATGACCCTACATCGGCGAAATTGGCGGGCAAAATCATGGTATTGGTCTCTTTGGCAAGCTTGCCGTATTGTTCCACCAAGTTGTCAGCAACACGAAGTTGAACCGCTTCTAGGCCGCCGGGCTTTTGAATGGCGGCTGCCACCAACTCGATTCCTTCTGCGGTAGCTTGAGCAATGGCGCGAATGGCCTCGGCCTCACCTTCGGCTGAGTTGATTTGCTGCTGGCGCTCCGCTTCTGATTCCAAAACCACTTTTTCGCGGTTACCTTGGGCCACGTTAATCGCACTCTGTTTTTCGCCCTCTGAATACAAGATTTTAGCGCGTTTTTCACGCTCGGCTTGCATCTGCTTTTCCATGGCATTCAAAACCGTGGTAGGAGGGGTGATGTTCTTGATTTCGTAGCGTAGCACTTTTACGCCCCAACCTTGGGCGGCCTCATCAATGGCACTTACCACGGCCATGTTGATATTGGTTCGCTCTTCGAAGCACTTGTCTAGGTCGATTTTGCCTATCTCGCTGCGCATGGTGGTTTGGGCCAGCTGGGTTACGGCGAACATGTAATTGCCAATGCCATAAGCCGCCTTCTTGGGGTCCATCACTTGAAGGAAAACAACACCGTCAACACCCACCTGGACGTTGTCGGCCGTGATGCAAATTTGTTCGGGAATATCTTGGGCCATTTCTTTTAGAGAAAAGCGGTAAGCTACTTTATCAATAAAGGGAATGATGATGTTCAAACCCGGGTTCAAGGCTGAATGGAATTTTCCCAATCGCTCGATAACATAAGCCGACTGTTGGGGAACCACTTTGGCGCCCATGAAAACCACCACCAATACGGCGATGAAAAAGGAAATAGTAGGTAACATAGTATCGACAAATTACGACGAATTGCCGCAATCTGCAACTAGAACCGATGAAGCCTTAGCGAATGACGATGACCTGTCCTTGGCGAACTTGAATTTCGTCTTCAGGATTTCGGAAGCTCATGTTGTACACGTAATTGCCTCCCATGACGTATTCGCCTTTTACTGTTCCATCCCAATAAGCGGCAGGATCAGTAGTGTCGTAGATCAATTCGCCCCAACGGTTGTAAATCTGCATGTGGAAGGCAGAAATGCTAATGGGGGTGAATAAACCAAAACCTTCGTTCAGGGGGTCTGTGTTGCCGGGTGAGAATGCGGTGGGTATCCAGTACAAGGGTATGGACTTGACTCTGATGTCCTTGTAGGTGGTGTCGGCGCAGCCGTGCACGTTGCTGGCAATCAAATTCACGCGGTAGGTCCCGTTGAGGTCATAAGCATGCACCGGATTTTCGGTCTGGTCATAATATCCATCGCCAAAACTCCAATCCCAAAGTGAATCGTACTGGGAGTTGTTGGTGAAGGTTACCGGAGAAAGCATATCAGGGTAATCTGGGCTGTAATCAAAAGCCGCAATGGCTCTGGCATATGCTTCAACGTTTTGAATGGAAGTGTCTTCGCAGCCGTAAGAGTTCTCTACAATCATGCTAACAGGGTATACTCCGAAATCGCGGTAAATGATGCTGGCGTCTTGCGTGCTAGCGCGTTGTCCATCACCGAAATCCCAACGGAAGCCGCTGATGCTGCCCGCACCAGGCCCAGAACCGTTGGTGAAATAGATGGGAACATCTTCACAATCAGGGCTGGCCGACCAGGCCGCGTAGGGCTTTGGAGCGATGTATACGTTTCGCATCATCGTGTCTTTGCAGCCATTGCTGTTGTAGACAATCAAACGAACAGGAGGGATGCCCGTACCACCGTAATAATGGTTCACTTTTTTACCCGAAGCTTGGGCGGAGCCATCTCCAAAATCCCAATATTCAGCCGCGAGCATTCCGCTCCCTGGGAAGCTAAACGATTCGTATTTGACGATGGTGTTTTCACAGGTGTCTTTGACTACCCAATTGGCATTGGGTGCACCGTAAATAAAGGCATCTCGGTATGCGGTGTCTTGACATCCTGAAGCCGATTGAATGATCAAGCGAACCTTGTAATTTCCCTCTGGAGTGTAGTAGGCAACAGGGTTTTGATCACCGCTCAAAGCGCCATTCCCGAAACTCCATTGCCAGTTGATGATTTGGTCCCCATTGGCTACCGACAGGTCGCTGAAAGCCACTGAATCATTCTCGCATTTGCCCACATGGGTGAACTGTGCCCGTGGGTAGGGGGTTGTGTCACTCAAGGTCCATATGCCCAAATACTTGTCTTTGGTTCGATAGGAAACATAGTTGGTGGCTGTGTTTACTGTGCCTTTTATTGGGTAAGACCATCGGCTGTTAGCAGCGTCCCAGGAAATGGCTCCAATGTTGTCTTCTGTGATGCTGTTATTGGCTGTATTCCACTCGTTGGTGGCGTAAGAGAATCCCAGAGTAGCATCGGGTTTGACGCTGTATCCGCCGTCTTCAACAATCCAGAAACGGTCAACCATGCGCTCGGAATTTTCTCCTTGGCATTCGTTGTCAGCGTGGAATACACCGTCAGGCAAGGGGCGATTGTTCGGAACAGGAACATCAGCCGTTTTGTAGGTGGCAATGCGTATGAATCCCGAATCAGTTACCTGTGTGGCCACAAAGTTGCAGGTGAAGTCAAATCGTATGGGAGTTCCAAAGCCGCCGCCTGTAACAAAGGGAATGCGATAAACGGGTCCTACACCGCCACCGCGAATGTTCCATTGCAGTTTTCCATACCCTTGGGCGGGCAAATTATCGCTTCGAATGCCGCCTGTGCCAAAATAGCTCATGGCATTGGGAGAGGGGTTGTTGATGACCAGGGTGTAGCTGTTGAGGTTCAATGTGCGGTTGTTCAAGAAGAATCTAGCCGTTCCCCCACCGTTGTGGCCGCCGCCAATCAATGTGTGTTGATCCAAGTCAACCGCACCAAAACCCAAAATGCTTACTTCGGGAAACCAAGTCATGGAGCTACCGCCAATTCGCTGGTTGAAGCCTCTGAGATCTACCCGCCCCTCGTTGGTAGTGAAAACACCGCCTTGGCTATTGTTGGTCCACAAACCCGTAAAAGATATTCGGCTATTAGGACCTTTGAGATGAAATCGGGTGTCTTTTTCGACCGAAATATTGCCGTCTGTTCCGGTCACCACAATGCGAGCTCCATCGGTCATGACCAAATGGCCACCCGTTTGTATCCAGCCTTGGGCATACACCGAAGTGATGGCCAACTGAATCAGCAGAAGTCCGACTTTTTTTACCATTTTCATGGAGTTCAATCTCGCACAGGTTGGGGAGCACTCATCAGTTGACGAACGAGGGCTTGGAGTTCTTCATTTTGCTTTTTTAACTCCTCGATTTGGGCTTGTTGCTCTTGAATGGCCTTGACCATAGGTACGACGAAGGTTCCATATCGAAGGGAGTAATGATCATTTTCGCCTTGAGGGGCATCTACTCCACTGAAATCAAAGCCCGTTGCTCGAGCGGCCTGCTCTACTTCTTGGGCAATGAAACCAGTTTGCACATCACTTTCGCGGCTGTATTTGCTTTCCCAATCGGTGCTGTCGAAGGGGTTTGTGTGCTCGTAAATTTTGTGCACGTTCAAGGTGTAGGTTACCGGGCGCAGTTTCATGACGAAATCCAAGCCCTTTACGTTCTCCTGAACATTCTCTTTGAATCGCGCATCCGATAGGTTGCTCCAATCGGCGTAGCCACCAATGGAAGTCACCGAACCGTTTCCAATCACAATTTCATCACTGGCCGTTGGGACAGCCCCGTTGCCCACTGCTGTGGTGTTGTCAAAAGTCGCTGAGGTGGGCCCGGCTGTATAGCCAATAGCGGTATTGTAATCGCCCCCGTTGATATAGCGCAGGGCGAAGGTGCCATGAGCCGAGTTGTAGTTACCGTTTTGGTTGGTATACAAGGCATAAGACCCAGTTCCTGTGTTGTATATGCCAAAGCGGTTGTACATGATCGAAGCATAGCCCAAACCGCTGTTCATATAGCCATTGTAGTTGTAATACAAGGAATAGGTGCCGATGGCCGTGTTGTAACTGGCGCTGTACTGGTAATAGCCGGCGTAGTAGCCTAAGGCTACGTTGTAATATCCTGTAACTTGCGTGTACAGTGGGCGATAGCCGAGAGCTACGTTGTACATGCTGTTGTTGGTATTGTACATACTCTCGTAACCCAGCGATACGTTATAGCTTCCGCTGCGCAGGTTTTCTAGGGAATATTCACCCAAGGCGATATTGTCGGTACCTGATTGGTTGCTAACAAGGGCATCTCGGCCTAAAGCAATGTTGTCGGTTCCTTTGTTGTTGATGTGTGCACGGTCTCCGAATGAAATGTTTCGCGTTTTAGGGTTCAATTCTCCCCACCAAACGTCATTGGCTTTGATTCGAATGGCTTGGTTGGTCGTAGTGCCTAGGAAATCGGTATTGTCATCGATGTTGTCGTTGCCCGAAGTGCGCCAGCCGCCAGACAAAAAGGCCGAGCCTCCATTTTTGCTCAAGTAGAGCGTGTCGTTGGAGATGCTAATGGTCTGCAATTCGTTGGTGGAATCTTTGTCATTGATGGTTTGTACCCCTGCAAAGGTCAATTGACCTAAATCATTGACAGTGAATACGGGGTATTCGTTGATACGGCCATACGATCCAGGAGTAACACCCGTGGTTTGCATATCAATGCTTCCTTTTCCTTGAATGTATCCGCCAACTAGGCCTTTACCAGCGGTTACGGAGCGCATAACCGGAACCCATTTGGTTTTTTCGTAGTACCAGAAACCCACTGTGTCGTCGGTTTGGTAGATGAGCAAACCGTCAGCGGGGTTGTTGATCAAAAACTTTTGGGCGCGGTTCAATCGAGGAATTAAAATTCCTTTGTTGTTGGCCGCAACGTCCAGCATGGCTGAAGCATTGGGGTTGGCCCCTGTTTCGTTGATGCCCACGTTTTGAGCCGAAGCTTCTGATGCCCAGGCTACCAATGCCAAAACGGGCAAAATGCGGAATGCAAGTTTCATGTAACCTGCAATTTACAGATGAAATTCAATTGTTTGTAAAAATCTATAAAGCGTTGTAAACCATCAGGGGCTCTAATAGATTGATGCACAAGGAGCTACTGCTTGGTTCAGTCCAATATTGTGCACCTAAATTTCCTTTAGCCATCAGGTATTTGAGGTCTTGGCCGAAAAGCCATTCATGGTCAAATTGACCGTGGTGTTTTCGTTGCCAAAAGGCTCGTTTCCATCGGCGCACGTCAGGACTAAGGCTTGATTTTTCTAGCTTCAAGGCCCACGGTACTTGGGCGATCAACAGGGCTTCAGGTTTTAGGACTCGTCTGATTTCTTGCAAAGCTTTTGGTAAATTCCTGACGTGTTCCAGTACGTGGTTGGCGATGATGAGATCCAAAGATTGGTCTTCATAGGGCAAAGACAATAGGTCTCCCTGTTGCACCCAGGCGGGGTATCGGTATAGGCCCGTGCGCTTGTCTAAGCCTTGATAGCGGTATTCTTTCCACTGTTCAGCGCATTTTTTCTCTTCCAAAAGCCTTCTAATTCCGTGGCTCAGTGATTTTTCGGGAGCAATGTGCAACACTTGAGGATTGGGGCTGGGATTCCATGCGTTCTGTAAAAACGAAAAACACAAACGGTCCCGATCGCTGCTTTTGCATTCAGGACAATCGACGGGCCTTCGTTGGGAGCCAATGACCTCAAGATCGTAGAGAACCGTATGAGTATGACCGCGGTGGCGAAAAGAATGGCTTTCATGCCCGCATAAATTGCAACGGTTGCCCTGTATTTCAAACGCCTGAGCCATGTGGCGAAACTACTCAATAGTGCTTGCATTACCTTTGAAATCATATGCAGCGAGTTTTTCTATGGGTCGTGCTGATTCTCATTCAGAATGCATCATGGGGACAAGATAAAAAGCCCTTTGGTCGCCGTGTATTGGATTACTACTTGGGCGAAGCACAGGAGTCAAAGCCTCGTTTTTTGGCTTATCCGACTTTGGCCTATGCTCCTGAGACCAAATTAGAGTTAGGGCTTAGTTCCTTGTATGTATTTCACAGCGGGCGTGATACAACGGCGCGTTTGAGCGAGATCAACGCTTTTGCTTTTCTCACTCAAGAAAAACAGAAGGGCCTGTGGTTGGACCATGCTTTGTATGGAGAGGGAAATGCCTGGTTGGGCATGGGGCGAATTCGCATCATGGATTACCCTTTGCATTATTACGGGGTGGGTTCTGAACCTCCAGTTGAGCCATTGGCTATAGTCAGTGGGCAGAGTGTTTCCATTCGTGAACGGTGGATGAAACAGCTTCGAAAAGACCACTATTTTGGTTTGGAGTTTGACTACCAGAGCATGAGCAATGTGGCTTTTGATTTGCCGTCACATGTTATTGATTTTGAGCATCCGTTGGGGGCATCAGGGTCCCGAAATATGGGACTGGGCTTGGGTTGGGTCTATGATACTAGACCCAACGTCCTGAATTCTCGTCACGGAAATTTATTGGAACTGGCTTTCTTGCATTATAGCGCCCGACTGGGTAGTCAACACCCCATGAATACGGTATTTGTTGACGCACGGCATTTCGCTACGATAGGCCCCAATAAAGTGCTAGCCGTGCATGGCCTAGGGCAGTTTTCAGCAGGCAATGTGCCCTTCAACCAAATGAGTTTGTTGGGAGGAGAGTCTATCATGCGTGGGCATTATTTGGGACGATTGCGATCGGAACAAATGGTAGCCATTCAGGCTGAATTGCGCGCATTGCCTTTCTCTTGGAGTCGCCGACTGGGTGGAGCAGTATTCGCCTCTTTGGGGTCGGTTTCTGAACAATGGCCTTTTTACAACTGGTCGGCCAGTGCAGGAGCCGGTTTGCGGTATTTGTTGTTTCCGGAAAAAGATGTTTACACCCGAATTGATCTGGGATTCCATTCTGCCGGATATGGGTTGTACTTTTACATCGGCGAAGCCTTTTAACGATGGATACTCCCGCTTTGATATTCCTGTCCTTGCTCATTTTGTTGGGCTATTTGTTTGAAGTGAGTGCCCGCGCCACTCGCATCCCGACCGTAATTCTATTGATTGCTTTGGGGGTGGTTTGTCGAGAAGGGGCATCTGCTTTCGGGTTTGCCATTCCCAATTTGGATCAAATGGTCAAAGAATTGGGAACCCTCGGCTTGCTCTTGATTGTCCTGGAAGGTTCTATGGAGCTGGAATTGAAACGAGAGAAATTGGGGGTCATTGGAAAGACCTTTTATATGGCACTCTTACCCATGATCATTTTTACAGCGGTAATGGCCTATTACTTGAACAATGAATTTGGAACCCCCTACCGAATAGGGGTGATCAATGCCTTGCCCTTGTCCATTATCAGCAGTGCGATTGCCGTGCCAACCGCGAGGATGCTAGGCTCTAAAGACAGAGAATTCGTGGTGTTCGAGAGTAGCTTTTCTGACATTCTGGGGGTTTTGTTTTTCAACTTTGTCCTGGTGAATGAGGTGTTGAGCCGGGCCGCTTTGCTTCATTTTGGCTGGCAGATTTTAATATCGATAGTGTTTGCCTTTGGTGGTGCCGCCGCTTTATCTCTGATTTTGAGTCGCCTTCGTCATCGAATCAAATTCATTCCCATCATAGCACTGATAATGCTTATGTACTCGGTGGCCAAGTTTTATCATTTGCCGGCGCTGATTTTGATTCTCATTTTCGGTCTGTTTCTGGCCAATTTTCAAAAGCTAGAACGCTTTGATTGGTTCCATGTATTGCGCCCAGCCAAATTGACCGAAGAAGTTCACAAATTTGCTGATATCACCTTTGAATTGACATTCGTGGTTCGTGTGGCCTTTTTCTTGTTGTTCGGTTTTTTGTTGGATTACAGAAGCTTGTTCGATTGGCATACCTTGGGTATGGCCCTAGCCATTGTGGCCCTAGTTCATGTGGTTAGGGGTTTGCATTTGAAACTAGCTGGATTGGATCTGTTTCCTTTGCTGTTTATTGCACCTCGCGGTTTGATTACCGTTTTGTTGGTAGTGAGTATTCCCGCATCGCTTCGAATGGAGGAATTCAACAACACCTTGATTACCCAGGTGGTAGTGATCTCTGCTTTGTTTATGATGGTGGCGACACTATTTGTGCGACAGCCCTCTAAACGAACCATGCTCGACCCTCAATCCCAGACCTTGGATTTGCAACGCAGCCGCGAAGAGGCAGCTGATGCCTTATTGGGGTCTTCTCAGTCTTCCGAATCGTCTGATTCTAACGCGAGTTGAACCAAGTCATCGGGTAGGCTTTGGCTGTTGCCTTTGGCCCCGAGTTGTTTCATTTTTTCGATTTGACTGACCACATTGCCACGGCCGGTTGATAGTTTGTTCATGGCCGAATCAAAGGCTTCTTGCGATTTGTCGATGTGTTTGCGAATGGAATTCATGTCGTCGACAAAGCCCTTCACCTTGTCATACAATTTGCCGGCTCTGTCAGCAATTTGCAAGGCGTTTTGGTTGAGTTTTTCGTATTTCCACACCCCTTCAATGGTTCTCAAAGTGGCCAATAGCGTAGAAGGTCCAACCAGGATGATTTTCTTTTCCCAAGCCAATTGAAAGAGGTTTTTATCTTCTTTTATAGCCAAAACAAATGCCGCTTCGACCGGCATGAACATCAATACAAATTCGGGTGATTCAAGCCCAGTGCCTGACCAATAATTTTTGTCGCTCAATTGCTTGATGTGTGTTTTGATCGAATCTACATGAGCCTTAAGGTAGGAGGCGGCCATTTCGGGCTGCTCCGAATGTTCGACGAATTGGCTGTAGGCCGTTAGGGACACCTTGGAATCGACAATGATGTGTTTGTTTTCGGGCAAATAGACCACTACATCCGGTTTGATAGTAACCCCATCGCTGTTTTGGGTGACGAATTGTGTTTTGTATTGGGCATCCTTTTCAAGGCCGCTCATTTGCAAAATGGAATCCAAAATCAATTCGCCCCAATTGCCCTGACTTTTGGTTTCGATCGTTAGGGCTTTGGTTAAACTTTCTGCTTTTTCGCTGATCTGTTGGTTGAGTTTCGATAAGCCCTCAATCTGATGTAGAAGTTGGGAATGAGACTTGATAGCATTCTCTCGGTTCTGGTCTACTTTGCTTTCAAAGTCTCTCAAGCGCTCCTTAAAGGGGAGTAGCAATTTTTCGAGCTCTTCATGCTGTCGTTTGCTGGAAGTTTCGCTTTGCTTATTCAGTTCTTCGGCACTGATGCTTTTGAACCATTCTTTCATTTTGGCTTCTAGCTGAATTTGCTCCTGTTTGGATTCGGCCAATTGTGATTTAAAAGCCTCCAGCTGAGCCAGAGCGGCTTCTTTCTGGGCCAAGGCCGTAGCGTAACGCTCAGCCATTTCTTGTTGGATCTTTGATTTTTCTTCAGCGAATTGAAGCTGCAAGGTGGCTGTATTGTCAGGCCCTATTTTTGATTTTGCCCAGAAGTATCCAATAGCAATACCCGATAGCAATAATAAAATTGATGAAAAACTTATCAAATCCATGACTCCAAATATAACAAGATATTTGAACCCAAGAATGTGAAATCGAGTCTGAGACCCGAGAAATTTACAGGTTCAAAAAGTCTGAGTGAAAGTACTTTTTGCGCTTGGGACTGCAGGCTTTTGGCGAGCCGCAAGCAGCTAATCCAATCGAAATGATGCACAAAGCGATGATGCCTCTTTTCATAATCTGATGCAAAGTTCTAATGTAGAACGAAACGCAAAGGGCCATCTTGTTCACAAGTATGGGCTGTGACTAAGAACTGACACGAAAGAGTTTGCGGTGGCTAAGGAATCGATAGGGAAGCCAGGCTAGGACAAAGAGCCCAAAAGCAATGACATCTCCTTGTATGATGTAAAAAGGCCATTCACCCAGAATGTCCAAAACGCTGGCAGAAAAGGGTTTGTGCGATAAGAAAAAGTAATTGGCTTCCGGCCCTATCAAGGCATTGATTCCTAAGCTCGCCGCTGTGAAAACCTGCAGATACAAATAGGCCTGTATCAGGTGCTTGAATTCAATTTTAGGGGCATTTAATCGGTTCAAGTGTATGACAAACATGACCAAACCGGTATGGGCAATCCAGAATTTGCAAAAAGTAAAATGAGGAAAGTTCTCATATAAGGAAGGCGTTATCACGGCATTGAATGTGAATACCCAGACAAAAAAATACAGCAGATGCCAGAGCCATTCTTTTTTGGTGTAACTGTAAGCAAGAGCGACGAAGGCTAGCCAATTACAGGGGTTTAGGGGCAGGTCTTCTCCCCATTTGTAACTCACATAGGCTGGGCTTGAAGGCTCTACATAACTCAAGGCTACCTTAATGAGTTGCCAAAGTAGCACGTTCCCCACCAAGGCCCAGGCAAAGAGTCGGGTTATGCTTTCTGCCTTTGCAGGGTGCTTTCGAGCTTGCTGAGTAGCCCAAAGGCCCCCGGTAACTAGAAGAAGCACAGCCACGATGTGCTCGATCGAGCCAGCACAGAAATCTTGGTTGGGTACGAATATGGAATTCATGGTTATGGTTTGGAAACCATTAGGGTTTGAATAATGGTTTGCTTGTTTGTTTCAGCCCAAATCGTGTAAACACCCGAAGACAATTCAGGTAGAGTTATCTGGCCATTTTGAACCCGATAATGACCCAAAGAAACGCCTTGTACTGTGGCAATTTTTACGCTTTTAGTACCGTTTCCAACAAAAAGAGTCTGCCCTGCCGCACAGGGGTTGGGGAATAGGGTAACAGGTTCAGTGGCCTGTGGTTTCAATGCTAGGGGAGATTGGGCGCAAGGCAATAATGGATATAAGTATTGATTGATGGAATCTAGTGCCCAGCGAAATACAGGGTTGGCATTGCCTAGTCCCGCCCATCCGTGGCCAGCGTTTTCTAAGGTAATCAACTGATGCATGTTCAAGTCGAGTGATTCGGAGCGCTCCTTGAGGGCGCCTGATCCACAGAGTTGAAGCAGGTTAGGATTGCCATAGGCCGGGCCGCATTCGTACCATACGGTAGAGTCGTCTTTGGAGTGAATGGAGTAGCAGGGTTCAGTATCAGAGTTGTCTAGGTAGGAAGTTTGGTGCAAGGCCCCAGAAAAAGAGAATAAACCTTGAATGGGAAAGGGTAGGTCTTGGTAGCCTGCATCACCGTCGAGATCGCCAATGCTGCTCGAGACTATGGATTGGATTTCTGAACTGAGTTCATCCAGACGGTCTATCCATGTGGCATGAAGGGCGGTGACAGCACCGGCTGAATATCCGCCGAGAAAAAAAGCTTGGCTATCCAGGTGATAGGGGTTGCCTTCACGCGTGCTGTTTAAGAAAAACCGAACACTGGTTTTGGCATCAACCATGGCCTCCAGTACGGCTTGATACTGAACCTGCTTAGACGCTAGAAATAAAAAGGGATTGGCTAGGCGATAGTTGATGGACGCGACTGCGTAGCCTCTTTTGGCAAAGTACTCGGCAAAATGCTGACAGTCAATGCCTGATTTGTCTCCAGAAATGAACGACCCGCCGTGTATGTAGACAATCAAAGGCCGTTTCTCTTCGCTGTCGTTTTTGGGGGTATACAAGTCTAGTTGGTGCTGTCCATCATTGAAAATTGGGGAATAGCTAACTGTGGATTTTTCAATCTCCGAGAACAGAGAATCCTCGTATCGGCCGTTGCACTGGGCCTTTGCAGAAGGTGTGCACAGCGCTAGGAAGGCGAAAATCCCAAGTAGAACTAATTGTCGCATGGGCAAATATATTCAGCCTCTTGATTTTATGATGATGGAATGATGAATTTCATGGTATCAAAAATGTAACTTGCGGTATGCGATTTATTGTCCTTGCCCTGGCCTTGGTGTGTGCTGGGCTTCAAGCTCAGTCACTGCAACCAGAAACGGCCCGTGAGCAGATTTTTGAACAGGTACGCAGTACCGCGTTTTTAGAACAACACCAATTATCGGCACGAGATGTCAAAGAGTTGAGCATGCAAGATTTGGTGTTCGAACGCGATGGCCGTGTACATGCCTACGTTCAACAATGCCATCAAGGTTTGCCCGTTGAGGGAGCCGTGATGGGATTGCACTACAATGCTAAAGGCGATTTGACTTCTTCCAATTCACGTGCTGTGTCCATTCCTCCTAGAATGCCGGCTTATGTGCAGCCCTTGAATTGGGCGACCATGATTCCTGCGATCTCTTCTTATCGGCAAGAAGCGATAAGCGAATTTACCGTTTATAGAGAAGGGAATTTGTATTGGAAAACTTGTTGGTGGCCCAATGAACAAGGCTTGACAAGCGCGGTGTATGCCGTATGTTTTGATCTCGAATCTCAAACCTGGGTAACTCGTTGGTTGACCGAAGAGGGACAGGTAAAAACGGGTTCATGGACGCAAGACTGCGCCTGGGGAGGTCCAGAAGTGGGTCGCAGAGCGGGAGATAATGCCCAATACAAGGCCTTTGATTTTCCGATTGAAAGCCCCCTGTACGGCAGTCCGTCCACGATGGTTTCTCCCGCCGATAGTATGGCTTCCCCCTTTGGATGGCATGATGTCGACGGCCAAACGGGCGCCGAATACAGCATCACTAGAGGAAACAACGTTTACGCCTCAGAAGATGCCAATGCTGATAATCAGCCGGGCTATTCTCCCAGTTCCAGCACCTTTGATTTTCAATATTCCTTTGATCAGAGCATGATCAATCCTTCGCAATACCAAGATTTTGCCATCACCAATTTGTTTGTCATCAACAATCGCTTGCACGACATTTTGTGGCATTACGAATTTGACGAGGCTGCGGGTAATTTTCAGCAGAAAAACTACAGCGGTGCCGGCAAAGGAAATGATGCCGTGCAAGCCGATGCTCAAGATGGAAGTGGTACAAATAACGCCAACTTTAGCACCCCTCCAGACGGGTCTGATCCACGCATGCAAATGTTTGTATGGGACGGTGGCGGAGGTTCGGGCGCTACCCTTCAGGTAGAAAGTAGCGGCGACCGCTACCGAGTGGGCATTCAAGCCAATACTTGGGGAAAAGCCATCGATGATCAACCCATTGTGGGGAAGTTGGTCTGGGTAGAAGATGGAACTTCTCAGTCCCGTCAAGGTTGTGCAACCTTGGATAACGGTCCAGATTTATCGGGCAACATTGCGGCCATCATGCGCGGCGGATGCACCTTTGCTCAGAAGGTCTACAAAGCCCAGAGAGAGGGCGCCATCGCGGCCGTGATTTTTGATACCTCTGCGGCTGATCAAATCATCACCATGGCTTCTGATAATACCTCCCAAGCCCGAAATACGACCATTTCAGCGGCCTTTTTGAAATACAGCCATGCCAATATCATCAAAGCCTTGATGAACAATGGCGATGTGGAAATTCGCTTATTCGATTCGTCAGCCTATGAGCCCATGACCGATTCCGACTTGGAAATGGGAGTTATCGCACATGAATTTGGACATGGGGTGAGCAATCGTTTGACTTGTGGGCCTAGCAATAGCAATGGTTTGAGCAACAACGAACAAATGGGAGAGGGTTGGTCTGATTTTCTGGCTCTGGCCTTGACCCATGAACAAGGAGATGTAGGCTCAGACCCACGGGGCATTGGCAACTGGCTAATCAATGAAGACCGAAATGGGGGTGGCATACGCACATACCCTTACAGCACGAATATGAGTGTCAATCCGCATACCTATCAAAACATTGCCAAGGCAGCCTCAGGAATTCAAACCGAGGTGCATTATCTAGGCGAAGTCTGGTGCGCCATGCTGTGGGATATGTATTGGGAGTTTGTAGACGAATATGGGTATGATGCCGATTTGTCTTACGGTGATGGCGGCAATAACATGGCCATTCAATTGGTAATTGATGCCATGAAATTGCAGCCCTGTAGCCCTGGTTTTGTCGATGGTCGAGATGCCATATTGGAAGCCGATGATGCTCGTTTCGGAGGAAAAAATGCCGATTTGATTTGGAAAGCATTTGCCAGGCGTGGGCTTGGCTATTCAGCCGCGCAAGGAAATCCTAATAATACCGCCGACGGTGAGGAAGCCTTTGATTTGCCTCCTCAGACCAATTCTGTGAAATCTTGGGTAACGGAATGGGTTCGAGTATTTCCCAATCCATCCTACGATTGGGTACGCGTTGAGCCCCGTGAGGTTCATCATTTGGACGCCGTTCAACTCTTCGACGCTCAAGGTCGTGAATTGGCCGTTGGTAAGCATGTTCATGTCGGGGGGGCTCTGACCTTGGACTTAAGCGAATTGCCGGCTGGAATTTATATCCTGAGCGTTCAGTCAGGCGAAATGAACAATCGATTTACTTTGATTCACCCATAATGAACAATCCGGTAAAACGCATTTTGCCGGCCTATCAAGTGGATATGGGCGGGATTCCGCTCTTGCAGCCATTGCCGACTCAGCATGTCGATCAGGTGGATCCATTTTTGTTGATCCATCACCACCATTCAGCCGTTAAAGCCGGTTCTGATCCCTATGATTCGGGTGTTGGGCCTCACCCGCACCGCGGTTTTTCTCCGGTAACCTTTATCTACCAAGGTGATGTACACCACCGCGATTCACGTGGCAATAGCAGTGTGATAAAAGCTGGGGGTATTCAGTGGTGCGATATGGGTATGGGCATGGTTCATTCCGAGCGACCCAGCGCTGCTCTCTGTGCCGCTGGAGGACAACAAGAGATCATACAATTGTGGGTGAATTTGCCGGCTCGACTCAAAATGATGGCCCCTCAATATTTGGCATGTCAAGCCGATGAAATGCCGAGCCTTCCCGGTCATCCGGAAGCTAAATTGGCCTCTGGCGCCCAGTGTGGGTTGCATGGGCCTTTGCAAACGGCATTTGCTGTAGAATCGGCTTTTGGCACTTTGGCGTCTGGTGTGTCATTGGGTTTGGATGCCAAGCCCGGTTATAGCACCCTGTTGTATTTGCTCAGTGGAGCCGGTCGATTGGTGGGTCATGGCCTGGTTCAAGCCACCGAATTGGTTGATCTTAAAGAGGGACTCATGGAATTCGTTCCATCTGAACCTTGTAAGTTTTTATGGGTGTCGGCGCCACCCATAGGTGAACGTGTTGAGTCATATGGCCCCTTTGTGATGAGCAACCAAAGCGAAATCATGGCGGCCATGCGCGATTACCAAATGGGCAAAATGGGCTTTTTGGTGGAGCGAGACTTGGGTTAAGGCTCTAACACTATTACAGGTGACAGTTTTCGCTGGCTAAGCATTAAAAAGGTTTTCCAATAAGTTGGGATAAAAAAACCAGGCCCGCTGAAGGAGGGCCTGGCACACTCTACTAACCACTTTGCGGTTTCTCTAGGAAACAAAAGTTATAGTTCATTGACGCTTGAGTGGGGCCATTCGTTTCTTGCAAATTGTCAGAAAATGGTCAGTTCGTATTGCGATTTTTCCATGAGGTTTTGGTGCGGGTCAAGGGTTGATAAAATCGCATCGTTGAATGCAAATTCTAGTTGTGGCCATGTGTATCGTCCTGTAATTTTGAAACCGACAAGCCTTCTTAGCTCAGCTGGTAGAGCAACTCATTCGTAATGAGTAGGTCGCAGGTTCGAATCCCGTAGAAGGCTCCTTTGCCCACTTTTTCAAAGTGGTTTTTTTTGTATACCTGAGCCCCGTAGGCCCTGAAAAATGGGGCTTCACGGATGAGTCGCTAAGTGTCTGACTGACACTTTTCACAGCGGCTGTGGGTAACATCAGCGGGGAAATTTTACCAGTGCGGCACAGAGCGTATAACTTTGAATCCCATGTCGATCCAAGTTCGAATCCTGGGAACAGGATGTCACATTCCTGAAAATGCCGTCGATAATTCAGCTTTTTTGAATCACGAATTTTACGATGAAAACGGGGAGCCCTATTCCCATAGCAACGAAGTCATTGTAGAGAAGTTTCAAGCCATCACTGAAATACGCGAACGTCGTTATGCAGAGCCTACTCAAGTTTGCAGCGATTTGGGTGTGCTGGCTGCAGAAAAAGCCATTGAGGCCTCTGGAATTGACCGCGAAAGTTTGGACTTGATTGTTTCGGTTCACAACTTTGGTAACATCAAGTTTGGCACTCGATACACCGATCAAATGCCGCCCCTGGCTAGCCGAGTGAAACACGGATTGGGTATTCAAAACCCCAATTCAGTGGCTTTTGATCTGTTGGCCGGCTGTCCCGGTTGGATACAAGGGGTAATAACAGCCAATGCTTATTTGCAGTCAGGGCAAGCCAAGCGTGCTTTGGTGGTAGGCAATGAAATGCTGTCCCGTGCCGTTGATCCTCACGACCGCGATGGGATGATCTTTGCTGATGGTGCCGGTGCAGTGGTTTTAGAAGCTCAAACATCTGAAGGAACTTCAGGAATTATGGGTGTAGCCAATCGAACCTATACCGCTGATGAAGCCTATTATTTGAAGAGCAATCCCGGTTATAAACCTGGATCAAATCCCGATGAGATGCTCATCAAAATGAAAGGTCGAAAGATTTACGAATTCGCTTTGCGCAATGTGCCTGATGCCATGAAAGGGGCTCTGGACAATGCTGACATTCACCTTTCAGAGGTAAAAAAGATTTTCATTCACCAGGCCAACGCCAAGTTGGATCACGCGGTGATTGAGCGCTTGTACAAGCTTTATAGCATGCCTGTTGATGTCGATGCTGTGGCTCCCATGAGCATTCAGTGGTTGGGCAACAGCAGTGTGGCTACTGTTCCTACTCTGTTGGATATGGTTTGGCGCCAGCAATACGAAGGCCATTCTATTCAAAGTGGTGATGTTCTCCTTTTTGCTTCGGTTGGGGCAGGAATGACCATCAATGCCTTTGTCTACCGCTGGTAACCTAAGTAAGTAAAAGGCGCGAAGCCAGTAAGCTTGACGGCGTTTAGGCCAATTCTTCTAGTTGGTATTCGACCGCATTGAAGCGCCGGCTTTCTCCGGCTTTCATGCCTAATAAACATTGGCCCAAGGGGGCCGATACCGAAACGGTCATGAAGTTGATGCCTTCGGCCTGAATCAGGCCCAGTGAGGGTCCGAGAAAGAGGGAAGGCTTGCTGGCGAGATGCAACAAATGGCCGCCTACCACAGCGGTCGATTCTGGTTTTTTATTCCAGCGTCTGAGATCCATAAGTTGTTTTTCAACCAACGCCAATTGTTTGCCCAAGTTTTCTAGTTCGATTTGCACCATAGCTCGCCCCGTTTCGTATTTATCGCCGGCGCTGCTTTTTTCTTCTCCATTTCGGCTTTCTTGGGCGATCCGAATGGCTGAATGCAAATCGTCTAAACGAGCTTGAATGCGTGCCTCGATTATGTTTAATACTGTTTGTCGCTCAGGTCGGTTCATTTTTCTGTGCACAATCGAACAGCCAAGTTACGGCGCAAAGACAGGAAAATTCTCGTAGATTGCAGGGTACGCGAATATGACTGATATAGAAATAGCACGCAGCGTGACCCCCCAACCCATTGGGGAAATCGCCGAAAAGCTGGGCATCAACCCCAATGAAATTGAGCCTTACGGCCGTACCAAAGCCAAATTGCCCCTTCACCTGTTGAAGGCGGCTGAGCAGAAGAAAGCCAAATTGATTTTGGTGACCGCCATTTCTCCAACCCCCGCAGGGGAAGGTAAGACGACCACTACCGTGGGTTTGACCGATGGTTTGGCCAAAATTGGCAAAAAGAGTGTCGCGGCTTTGCGCGAGCCCTCCTTAGGTCCCGTTTTTGGAATCAAGGGTGGAGCAGCCGGCGGCGGATGGGCCCAAGTCATTCCCATGGAAGACATCAATCTTCACTTTACTGGAGATTTCTCAGCCGTTGAAAAAGCGAACAACTTGTTGGCGGCTCTCATTGACAATAACATCCAATCCAAGAAGCGCAATTTGGGCATTGACCCACGTACGGTGCTTTGGAAACGAGTCATGGATATGAATGACCGCGCCATTCGCCAAGTAATTACGGGAATGGGCGGTAAAAATGGCGGCATCATGCGCGAGAGTGGTTTTAACATTACGGCTGCCTCAGAAATCATGGCCATTTTGTGCATGAGCCAGAATTTGCAAGATTTGAAAGACCGTATTGATCGCATCTACATAGGTGATACCTATGCTGGAGAGCCCGTGTATGCCAAAGATTTGAATGCGTCTGAGGCCATGGCCATTCTGATGAAAGATGCCATTAATCCCAATTTGGTGCAAACCTTAGAAGGCAATCCGGCCATTTTACACGGCGGTCCCTTTGCGAACATTGCTCAGGGCACCAATAGCATCTTAGCGACCAAAATGGCCATGAGTTATGGCGATTGGGTAGTGACGGAAGCCGGTTTTGGTGCTGATTTGGGGGCTGAAAAGTTCTTGAACTTGAAGTGCCGGACGGCGGGCTTGAACCCATCGGCGGTGGTAATTGTAGCCACAGTTCGCGCATTGAAATACCACGGTGGCAAAGCGCTAGATGATTTGAATACACCTGATGTAGAGGCCTTGTCTAAGGGCATTCCCAATTTGGAAAAGCACATTGAGAGCATTCAAAGTTTTGGAATACCCGTGGTTGTGGCCATCAATACCTTCTTGCATGACAGCGCTGAAGAACATGAATTGATTCGCCAGCGTTGCGCGGCCCTCGGCGTGAAGGCTGAACTTAGCCAAGGATGGGGCAAAGGCGGTGATGGAATGACCGAGTTGGCCCATAGCGTGGTGGCGGCTGCAGAAAATTTTGATGCGGCCCCTACGTTCACATACGAACTCAGCGACTCATTGGAAGACAAGGTGAATAAAATTGCCCGCACGATGTACGGAGCCGATGGAGTAGTATTGGCGGCAAAGGCCAAAACTCAGTTGAAGCGATTTGAGAAAATAGGCTTAGCGGGATTGCCCGTATGCATGGCCAAAACTCAAAAGAGTTTGACCGATAATGAAAAAGTGATTGGTCGCCCAACCGGTTTCAAGATTACGGTTCGTGAATTTGAAATTGCCGCAGGTGCAGGTTTCATCATTCCCATTACCGGAGCGATGCTTCGCATGCCTGGCTTGCCTGAAGTGCCAGCTGCTGAAAACATGAGCATAGATGCTGATGGCATCATCAGTGGCTTGAGTTAAGGCTAAGCTTTCTTTACCTTCTTATAAGCGCCCTTTTTTAGGGCGCTTTTTTCTTTGGCTTTTTTCAAGCGGTAAAGAACCAATGTTTTTAAATCATTCCAGGGTATTTCGCGATCGTGCGCAATCTGTATCGTGCCTTTTGAGGTCGGATAATCTTCTCGCAAGGTCAAAAAGTATTGAACTCCATCAGCCCCTGGGAAAATTCCGATATGTTTCTTAAAACAGGCGAAATGAATAAGGTTTTCGTATTCGTATAGGGTGGGCATTTGCCATTTGAAGCATTCTTCAGCTTCAGGCAAAGTCTCGTGTAAAAACTTCCTTATTTCCAAGAGCCGACTTTTCCCTGGTTCGCTCAGAGCATCAATGTAAAGATCAACCGCTGCGCTAGGCATGCGGCAATTTAGTATCTTTTCGGAATGAAACGATTTGCCATGGTTCTGTTAGCGCTTTGCGCATTCGCCGCTCGTGCCCAAGAAGCCGGATCCTCTGCCTCTAGCCATGAAGCAGCCTTCCCTGAATTGACTGATTGGTCGGCTGCTTTGCAGGCCGCCCAAGAGTCGGGTAAGCCCGTTTTTATAGATGCCTACACCGATTGGTGCGGCTGGTGCAAGGTGATGGATAAGAAGACCTTTTCGCTTCCTGCCATCAAGAACTACATGAACGAGAACATGCAGTGTTATCGCTTGGATATGGAGCACAACAAGGCCAGCCACAACATGCGCTTGGTCTTTGGCATCAATGCCTTTCCCACCTTTGTGATTCTGCATCCCGATGGGACTTTGATGGGTAAGTTGGTGGGCTACAGCGATTCAGCCGAATGGATGAGATCCCTAGAGGTATTTTTGGCCGAGCCTCATGCTCCAAGACCGGGTTACCCTTCCTTCCAAACCGTCAGTTGGCCCGAGGCTATTCAAGCTTATGCCGATTCTGATTTTGAGAAAAGACCCGATGCCGATGCCGTGGCAAAAGCCTTTAAAGAAACCAAAGCCGGTTCGTTTATGTGGTTTGCTTTGGCCATGAATTTTTCTTCCATGATGGGCACTCAGGAGATGGAGTATTTGCTCAATCACCGAGAAAGCCTAGGTCAGCAATACGGTTCTGATATGGCCAATGATTTGTTGCAAAATGCCCTCATGCGCCGATTGTACGCATTGACCAAAACGGCTACTGAACCCGAGTTTGATCAGGCGATTGCCGATTTTCTAGCCGTTCTTCCAGCCGATACCATGACGGCCTTGTCCATGCAGGTTCGCTTTTACAAGGAGAAGGGGAACTGGAATGCCTTGGTGAGAATTTTGGAGCAACAAAGCGATGAGG
>JBJOHK010000061.1:0-29819 GCA_046047755.1 Bacteroidota bacterium
ACACGGCCGACGTTTGATCAATACAGCGGCTTTTTTAGCCCAGGGCAGGATTCAAGAAAGCGTAAGCAAAACCCTGCTTCCCTCTTACGATGTATTTTCTGAACATCGGTATTTCGAACCCGCTCAGGATACGAAAATTGTGGAGTACAAGGGTGTAAAATTGGGCCTGGCGATTTGCGAAGATTTATGGGATATCTATAATGATTTCCAATATCGAGTTAGTCCTGGTCAGCGTTTGAAAGACTTAGGGGCCGAGATCATTATCAATCCCTCTGCTTCTCCTTTTCAATTGGGAAAGCAAAGTTTGAGAAATCGAGTTTTTGCCGGACAATTGAATCGATTTGGACTCCCTGTTCTCTACGTTAACCAAGTAGGCTTTCACACAGAACTGTTGTTTGACGGGGCGTCACGCGCCGTTGGACATGGTGGACAGGTTTTGGTTCAATTGCCCTGCTTTGAAGAGGCTACGGCCGATGTTCAATTGAACTTTGGCTTATTGACGACAGAGAGCCAACTAGGCTTACCCTTGGAAACAGACGACATTCCCTTGTTGCACAGAGCTTTGGTTTTTGCCTTGCAAGACTATTTCAGCAAAATGGGCTTCCAGAAAGCCACATTGGGTGCTTCAGGCGGAATAGATTCTGCCGTGGTTCAATGCTTGGCCGTAGAGGCTTTGGGTGCAGAAAACGTGTCGGTATTGTTGATGCCCAGTGAATATAGTTCCGACCACTCGGTAACGGACGCTGTAGCTCTGAGTGAAAATCTTGGCAATGCCTACACCAAATTGAACATTGCTCCCATTTACAACTCTCTCCTGCAACAATTAGAACCTGTTTTTGGTGACAGCCCCTTTGGACTAGCCGAAGAGAACCTACAAGCCCGAACCAGAGGTGTACTGTTAATGGCTACCAGCAACAAGACAGGAGCCATATTGTTAAACACTTCCAATAAGAGCGAATTAGCCGTAGGGTATTCAACCCTTTATGGTGATTTATGCGGAAGCTTATCTGTGTTGGGAGATGTATACAAGCAACAAGTATACGCCCTTGCGCAATACATCAATCGCGAAAAGGAGATCATTCCAAATCACATCATCGCCAAAGCACCCAGCGCAGAGTTGAGGCCCGGTCAGAAAGACTCTGACAGTTTGCCTGATTACAGCATTCTGGATGAAATCATTCGAAAATACATTGAGGATCAGCAGGGAGCCCAGGAGATCATTGCCGATGGTTATGACCCCAACACGGTGAACAAAGTACTGCAATTGATCAATGGGGCCGAATACAAGCGCTACCAGGCTCCGCCTATTGTTCGAGTGAGCAAAAAGTCATTCGGAAAAGGTCGTAGAATGCCTCTTGTAGCCCAGTATTGATATGGCATCCCCTAGGTTTCCATTGTCCTTTTGGCTCCTGAGCACAGGGGCCTTGCTGTTTTTCGTCTCCTTTAATCTGGTATTGCCAGAGTTACCCAGCCATTTGAGACAGCTCGGTGGAGGAGAATATTTGGGATTGATCATACCGGTTTTTTCCTTATCGGCTTTGATATCTAGGCCCTTGAGTGGTTACATCACCGATCAATGGGGCCGAAAATGGGCCCTTATGGCGGGAACCTTGTTTTGCATATTGGCAGGGCTGCTATACCCCTTTAGCGGCACTGTATGGTTCTTTTTCATGGTTCGCATGATTCACGGATTCTCTACCGGCTTTACCCCAACGGGATTTGTCGCATATGCGGGAGACGTTGTAGATCCTGCCTATCGAGGCAAAGCCATGGGCTGGTTAGGTTTGTTTAACAATGCCGGAACCTCTATAGGGTATGGTGTAGGAGCTTGGATTGTAGCCGAGTTTGGCCGAGACGGATTGTACACCGCCACTGCCCTTTCGGCCATATTGGCCTTGACCCTTTTCTCACGATTGCCCGAAACGTTTAAGAGTTCTGAGCCTCGAGCTTTGGAATTCAAGGTTTCTCGATGGCTTCATCGCGACAGTTTTTTACCTGCCATTCTCATGATGCTGGTTTGTGTAGGCTTAGGTTCTGTATTGACTATCATGCCCGATTACACCGAATTTCGGGGATTTGACAACAAAGGTTTGTTTCTCTCCTTGTACATCGCAGCCTCCTTAATGGTTCGATTGATAAGCGGGCATATAAGCGATCGCTTTGGGCGACCACTTTCGGTGGCCATTGGTACAGGATTTCAAATCTTATCAACGGCTGTATTGATTGGAGTCAGCCATCAGTGGGGATTCTGGGCTGGAGCCATTTTGTATGGCTTGGGTCAAGGATTCAACGCCCCAGCCTTGTTTGCCTGGAGCAGCGATTTGAGCACTCAGGCAAACAGAGGTTCGGCCACCGCTATGTTGTTCATGGCCTTAGAAACCGGAATCATCATTGGAGGCTTGGCTGCTGGATTTTTGGTGACACGAGGCCTTGGATATTCCAGTGCTTTTGCGGTCAATGGATTATGCTTTATGCTGGCTTTTGGTCTAGCGCTTCAAGAAACACTTAAAATCCGGAATCAGGCTCGTAACTAATGTGACGCAACAACCAATCGATGTCTTCTAACCAGGCATCGTGGCCATTGTAACCCTTAAAAATGAAGTTGACGAATTCCATTTCTGTTTTGGGGGCCCTTCCTTTTCGTTTTTGAAATCGTTCCAAATGATCTTGAAGGAAGTATTCGAAATCAAGCACACAATCCCACCAGTGACGAAAAATAGCATAACCCGTTGGGCTTTTACCAATCGCTGTTGTTGGACGTCGTTTAGGGAAGCGCATGCCCACCAAATTGTTGTATAGACGCCCGTATTTGGACAAATGGCCATCTCTTCCACTTTCTTCAATCTTGAAGACAATGAACATATGAGCCCAAGAATCCAAAACTGTTTTAGAAACAGTGTAAATGTCTTTTGCCTTAGGCACCGTATTTAGGGGCAAGATCAAGCTATCGTAATACAGACTGTCTCCTTTTATAACAACAGGGGTATGCATGGGGTCGCCAGACTCCCGCTTGTTGTGTCGATAATTGGCATCCCAGTAACTCCATCCTATCAAAAACAAGGAAAATGCCCCAAATAATACAAAGGTTCTCATGCTTGAGCGGGTTTGTTTCCAAATCCTGTGCCACTGATGGCCGTTCCCATGGTTTTGGAGATGTTCAACTTGATTTCATTCAAATGCAACAGGTAATTCAGCAGCTCTTCTTCCTCTTCTCCCTCAGCGGCCTCCAGCATAGCCATGGCATCTTGGATATCTTTTTCCACTTTAATGCGCTTCCAGTTGGCCACAATGGCCTCTATAGAACTCACAATTTGAACCGCATCTGATTCTTCTTTGATATAAATGTAGTGCTCTTCGAACGTTGGCGACAATACATGCTGTCGAGACAACACATCGGCGGCCCAAGCAGATACTTGCGCTTGCTCGTGGTTGATATAAAAGGAGGGCTCAGGCCAACGATTGGCCCATTCAGTACCCTTATTTCGTTCCCTAAATTTCAGCATATCGGCCCAAATGCGCTGAAAAAGCTCTGTCTTCAATAACTCACCCAATTGACTCGCCTTCTCTTCTGCACCATCCAAAATGGAATCCAAGGTATAATCCAAGACAGACTGCCCAGAACTGAGCTCCTGATTGCCAAACAGCAGAAACAAGCGAAACAAAGCAGCCTCTTGGTGTCGTTCTGAAAAGGCATCTTCGGGCAATACCCAGGTTCCTTGGCCTAACACGGTATCGGCCTGCTTAACCAAGGCCTCGCCTTTTTCAACGTCTCTTAGCGATTTACGCAGCAACAAGCCCAACTCTTGAATCAACACAGCCTCTTCGACTTGGCAAATGCTGGCCAATTGACGAGTCAATACCGAACGCTTGATGCTATCGGAAATCAAGGAAACCGATTGAAGCACATCTTTGATGGCTTCGCTTTTTTTAATGGGGTCGCCTGCTGCTTGACCCAACAGCAATTTGGCTTTGAAGAAAATGAAATTCTGAGATTCCTCTTTGACATATTCACCAAATGCCTCTCCACCCAATTTTTGGCAATAAGAATCAGGGTCCTCTCCTTGAGGAAGGGCCACCACCTTCACATTCAATGACTCTGCCAGTAGCAAATCAATACCCCGCAAAGAAGCTTTTATGCCAGCCGCATCTCCATCATACAATACCGTGATATTGGATGAAAATTTCCTAATCAGTTTGATCTGACCGGGTGTCAGGGCTGTTCCGCTGCTGGCTACGGCATTTCGAATACCCGATTGCCATAGGGTAATCACATCCGTATAGCCCTCAACTAGATAGGTATTATCTTCTTTTCCTATCGCTTGTTTGGCTTCGAACAATCCATACAGGAAATCACTTTTCTTATAGAGTTCAGTCTCTGGAGAGTTGACATATTTTGGCGAATTCTCGGCCTTATCCATTTTACGGCCGGCGAATCCTACAATTTTACCCGAAGGCGTTTTCAAAGGAAATATGACGCGACCTCGGTACATATCGTACCAATTGCCTTTGTCATTTTGCTTGGCCAAGCCAACCTCCAGTAATCGTTCTTTTTTGTATCCTTTGGCTTCAGCGTCTTTGAGCAAGGCATCCCAAGCGCTCGGGCTATAGCCAAGCCCCCAATAGGAGCGAGTTTCTTTGCTGTAACCTCGTTCTTTGAAGTAAGACAAGCCTATGGCCCCTTCTTCCGTATCATTGAGCTGCTGCTGAAAAAAGCCCTGTGCATAATCCAACACAACTTGCAGCCCTTCCTTGCGACGTTGAAGTTCTTGGTATTCATCGTCGTCAAGGCGATTGCCAGTTTCAATCAGCTCCACTCCATATCGATTGGCCAATTGCCGGGCCGCTTCCACGAAGGTGACATTCTCAATTTCGCGAACAAATTGTATGGCGTTGCCTCCTTTGTTGCAACCGAAGCATTTGTAAATGCCCATAGAAGGCGTTACTGAGAATGAGGGTGTTTTTTCGTCGTGAAATGGGCACAACCCCGTATAACGAGCCCCAGCCTTTCGCAGCGTCACATATTCACCGACGACTTGTTCGATGGCCACGACGCTAAGCAACTGATCTAAGGAGTTTTCGGTAATCACGGGCAATGCCTAATTTTGGAAAGGAATGGACTGCAAAATAGCCGTCAATTAGACCAAAATCAAACCATGATTACAAAAAGTGAATTGCAAAGCCGGGCTCTTGAGTTGCAGCCAAGACTGGTCGAAATTCGGCGACAAATACACGCCAACCCAGAACTTTCTTTTCAGGAGTTCGAGACGGCTAAGTTGATTGAGACTTATTTGCAGAATGAGCTAGGACTTAAAACCCAACGCATGGCCAATACAGGAGTTGTGGCTCTGATTGAGGGTCAAAACCCAGAGTCCAAAGTCGTAGGCTTGCGCGCTGACATGGATGCATTGCCCATAGTAGAGGTGGAAGATGGTCGCCCTTATCGTTCACAAAAAGAAGGCGTCATGCACGCCTGCGGCCATGATGTTCACAGCACTTGCTTGTTGGGAGCCGCGACTTTGCTTCAAGAACGAAGAAATGAATTTTCAGGAACCATCAAATTGGTATTTCAACCGGGAGAAGAAAAACTACCGGGAGGGGCATCTATGTTGATTGATGAAGGGGTATTGAACAATCCCCCCGTTGACGCCATGATAGGCCAACACGTTATGCCCCGCATTCAAACAGGAAAAACCGGCTTTAGACCCGGCTTGTACATGGCTTCAACCGATGAAATCTACATCACTGTGCATGGAAAAGGTGGACACGGAGCCATGCCCCAATTTGCCTTGGATCCCGTTTTGATGAGTTCCCATATGATTGTGGCTTTGCAACAAGTCGTTTCTCGCTTTGCCGACCCCTCTATTCCTAGCGTTCTGAGCTTTGGAAAAGTTACCGCCGCAGGAGCCACAAACGTCATACCATCCAAAGTGGAAATTGAAGGTACTTTTAGAACGCTTAACGAGACTTGGAGAACGGAAGCACACGAGCATATCGAAAGAATAGCCAAAGGAGTTGTCGAGGGAATGGGTGGCACGGTCGATGTGCGCATTGTCAAGGGCTATCCTTTTCTACACAACCACGAGACCTTGACTATTGATTGTCAGCAAGACGCTCGAGAATACTTAGGCGAAGACCAAGTGGAAGACCTTGGCATTTGGATGGCCGCTGAAGATTTCTCTTACTATTCCCAAGCAGCACCCAGTTGTTTCTATCGCTTGGGAACTTGGACAGAATCCAAAAACACAGGTTTCAGCGTGCACCACGCCTCTTTTGACGTTGATGAAGATGCCATAGCAGTAGGTTCGGGATTGATGGCCTATTTGGCCCTGAAAGAGTTGAATCGCCCTAAGAGGAAGCAGTAATTAAGCTCCAATGGTATTGCAAAGGGCGTCGATGGCGGCGTCCCAAATGCTGGCGGCCATCTCTTCTTCACCGTCATTGACAAATTCGGTGATAATAAGCTCTACATCGCCGGTAATATCATCTTGATCGATGCGAAATTCCATGTATTCATTCGCATGAGCCGAGCCCTCCATGTTGAATTTTACGTATTTATTGGTGACGTTGCGAACCATTACCGCCCGGCTCTCCGTGCCGTCTTCCCACTTAAATTTATACTTAGCACCTGCGGCTACTTCAACGTGGTCAGCAAACCAACTCTGCAATCCGGAAGGAGTGGAAATGTATTGATAGAGAATATTAGCTGAAGATCTCAAGGGGTACTCCAGTTCCAACTTCAATCGATTGCTTTTCTTGGCTGCCATACTCTTGCTGCGTTTTGTTGCAAAAAAACCATTTCAAAGGGAAAAACAAAATTTTGAAAAATTATAGTCATTTATCTTTGTGTGAATGGCGCGTTCTCTGTTCATACGCACGGTACTGTTTGGCTTGATAATGGCCTGCTTTTCCTTGTTGTTTCACAACGAGTTAGAGTGGAGCCAGTGGGTGCAATTGAAGGGCAACAACACTTGGGACAAGCCTATGCAACTGATATCCTGGACGGGGGAATGGTTCTGGGTTACGACCGGCATTTTGTCTTTGTTTGCCTGGCGTTTTAGATTGGGAATTTGGGCCATCTTAGTTTTTGCTGTAGAATCGGGCCTAGCCCAATCTTTAAAGAGGCTGATTCAAGCCCCAAGGCCGCTCGGCCTTCAAGCATGGACTTTGCGGCCCATAGAAGGCGAAACCTTCCAAAGCCAATGGGCTATGCCTTCGGGTCACACGGCCTCTACAATATTGGCCTTGTTCTTCCTAGCCTCTCACCCCGCTTTCCAAAGAAAACCGATACAGATAGGGCTCGGACTTTGGGCCTTGGCCGTTGCATATAGCCGAATTTATTTGGGCCAACACAGCCTAGATGACATATTGGGGGGAGCCTTATTGGGCTTATTTATGTGCTGGTTATTTGAACAGCGGCATCATTCCAAACTTAGCCAATGGATTGACTCATGAAAAAATCAACCCTCCACGCCTGGCTTAGCTTGGGTACCCTTCTGCTTCTTTTGCCTGGTATGTTCAGCTTGGGCTTATTCGATTGGGATGAACTGAATTTTGCCGAATCTACCCGAGAGATGGTTTCAAGCGGGAATTACCTCTACAATTCCATGCAATTTGAACCTTTTTGGGAAAAGCCTCCTTTGTTCAATTGGCTGCAGCTACCCTTCGTACTCGCATTTGGATCGGCTGATTGGGTTTATCGCCTTCCGAATGTCTTAGCGGCAATCTTGGCCGTTAACCTCAGTTACCACATTGGCTTTTCCTTGGGAAAACGAATGCTCGGGAGTTTTTGGGCCTTGAGTACCCTTGCCACTTTTGCCCCCTATTTCTATTGGAAATCAGGATTGATAGACCCCTGGTTCAACTTGTTAATCGTGGCTGCTTTATGGAAGTGGTTTCGCATGGGCCAGACACAGCGAGCGGGAGAAAGACCGCATAGAGATTACGCGTTATCAGGCTTGTTTCTCGGGCTAGCCATACTCACCAAAGGGCCGGTGGCTGGCCTAATATTTGGAATGAGCATTGCCTTTGTTGTTCTGAAAAATAACCGTTGGAATGAACTGTTTCACCCCGGCATTGGCTTATTCATAGCTTCAGCCCTACTTCCTGTTTTTGCATGGTTAATGCCCTTGTATTGGAACTTAGGCGCCGATTTTCTCGTGCACTTTTTTGGGTACCAGCTGCATTTGGCTGCTGGGCAATTCGAATGGCACAATCAACCTTGGTTCTACCATGCCTTGGTTTTGTTTTTCTTGTGTTTCCCCTCTTCTACCCTGGCCCTTCCCTTCTTGTTCAATGCCAAACAAGACAGCCGAGACTTTGGCTTGTGGTTCCCATACATGCGCAGTTTGTTTTGGGTGGTTTTGATTTTGTTCTCCATTGTAGAAACCAAAATCATTCATTATTCCAGCCTAGGTTGGTGGCCCTTATCGTTTTTCGGGGCTTATACCGTGTACCAATGGCATACGAATAGGCGAAAAACCAATTGGATCTTACAGGTATTGTTGGCCGTATCGGGCTCGATTTTGGCCGCTTTACTTTTCCTGGTTCCTTGGTTTTGGGGTTTGAAGCAAATTCCTGGCAATTGGGTACTGCGTTTGGATTTGTTTTCAGCCAGCATTCTCAAGCACTCTCCCTATTGGCATTGGAGCACCTTGGTTCCAGGAATTTTAATGGCCTTATATTTAGCCATTTACTTGATTCGAGCCGCGGGAAAACAAGCTTGGCATCCCGCTAGCTTGTATGCCCTCAGTCTAGGGGTGGCCATTTTGGTATCTGCCCTTATTCTTCCTGAAGCTGAAGCTTCACTGCAAAACCCGTTGCGCCAAGAGTTAAAAACCTTGAAAAGCAAAAATGCTTCGGTTGACATTTGGGGATTCAAGTCTTACGCCCTGCCCTTTTGGTCAGAATGGACAAAAGTTGATTGCATCGATAGCACCAAATGGAGCAGTGGCGGCTTTCAAGCCCAATGCTTGGAAAAAGCGGAGGCAGAAAACACCGTTCAGTCAACGGGTTTTCATTTGTATCCACAGAGAACGGCCCGCATGAATTACTTTCAAGATGGTCCATGTATGGGTGACAATCAATACGTCATTACCCGCGCTGATTTCAAGCCCGATTGGTTCTTCAAACAGAAATTCACCGCTATCAAACCGCTCGGCGGATATTGGCTCTGGAAACGCAACTGTGCACAATTTGAATAGCAATTAAGCCTCCCGAGTCTTAATATTGCCTTGAACCTCGGTTCAATTTATGCTACATCAAAAACCTTGTGTACTCATATCAGATTGGGAATGGGGTGCCGGCAAACAGGGCACTAGTAAAGGGCCAGACGCTGTAATTAAACTCAGTGAATCTGCGGGTTATCCTTTTTTTAATACCCACACAATCAACTATATAAGACAGGAACAAATCATTGATTTGGATGAGTCTCCCATGCCTTTTCTAAAAAATGGGCAGCAGCTGTACGAACACCAAAAACGACTTTGCTCGGCTACTTATGACCTCAATAACCATGGTTGTAAAGTCTTGATTCTTACTGGTGACCACTCCAATGCCATTGGTGGCTTGAGCGGCCTATGCAAGTCTAGAGAGGGCAAAAATGTGGGAGTTATTTGGATTGACGCCCATATGGATTTGCACAGCCCCTACACAACGCCTAGCGGGAATGTTCACGGTATGTCTATGAATGCCATTTTAGGGGACGACAATATAGAGTTTGCCTCGAATGCCATCGATACCGAAAGCGCCGACACCTGGCAAAAAATCAAGCAACTCAAGCACCAGAACGGAGAAAAAAACCGTGTCAAACCCAACCATATAGTCTACATCGGCGTGAGGGACTTCGAAAGTCAGGAAGAAGCATTGGTTCAAAAACACGGTATACGGTGTTACTATCCAGATGACATCGCTAAAAAAGGAATGCCGGCTATTCTGAGCGAAACCTTAGATTATTTGCAAGATTGCGATTATTTGTATGTCAGCTTCGATGTTGACAGTATGGATCCTAGCATATCTTCCGGAACAGGAACTCCCGTCCCCAATGGCCTCAATCTCGAAGACAGCGAAATAGTCTTGAGCACCTTTTGGAATCACCCCAAAACCCAAGTTTTGGAGATCACTGAGGTCAATCCAACCTTGGAGTCAGACAATGAAATGGCCAAGGCAGTAGCTGGCCTCATTCATCGTTCGCTTGCCCATTCCTAAGGGATACTGAGCAGCCATTGGGCCGTATCAACCCCATCGGCATAATCAAATAAACCGGGACATTGTGTAGTACCCAAAGGTATCGCTCCCTCTAATTCAGGAATGTGGGACGAAACACATTGTATCTCATCTTTGAGGGCAAGCAATTCCTGTTTGAGTTCATCAATAGAGGTGTAGAATTGGTAATTCAACATACCCACAGGAGCATGCAACTGTTCTCGCTCCTTGAGAATGGCATAACCCGAATCAATATGCGGGTCTAAATTCATCAATAATAGGGCCTTGTGGTAGTGGTAATTGTTGACGTATTTGTTGTGAAGGGCGAGTACATTGAAAACCGGCTCCCAAACGGGCAAAAGCGTTTCAAAGGAATAACCCTCAGGCAAGTAAAGTTTGGATACGCTTCTACAACCCAATCCATAATATTGAAAAACATCCCTACCCAGGGCGAGCAATTCTTCAGGGGTTTCTTGACCCGATAGAACAGCCACACTGCTGCGGTTGTGGCGAATCAAATGGGGAATATCTCTAAAAAAATGAGCAAAATGCCGGGCTGTTTGGTTGCTACCGGTAACTATGGCCACATCCAATTGCTGAAGGGTATCTACCCATTGTACCCTCTCCGACCAGATCGAATCGTATTGAGCGGCCTTCTTCAAGAGCATTTTAGGCAATTCTGCATCATCAGATGAGGCTTTTGCCAGCACACGGTATCCGCAGAGAACACCCGTCAGCACGTCATGTATACCAACCAAGGGCAAATTGCCCGCCAATATCAAGCCCAATCGCTTCTTGTTCAAGGTTGGATTTCCGTACCGTTGAATCCATTCGGCAGCCTGGGCCTCAGAGCTCATCGCATACCACTGATCTAAGGCAAATGCAATCGAATCTTGGTCAAACCAGCGGTTTTTGGATTCAGACAACTGCATGCATGCCATCCACTCAGGATCTTGGCGAAAGTCTTCCAGAGCCCTATGAATAGCCTGCCAGGCTGATGGGATTGAAATCATGCTGCAAATCTAGCCCCAAGGGCCATTACATTTGCGGTATGGCATTCAAAAAGCTTGCTCTATTCGCACTCATCATTGGTTCATGCAAAGCCCTGTCGGCCCAATCCATTAGCCGTTGGCACATCGGCCCTGAAGCGGGATTAACCGTAGCCCGAACCTATAGCGGAGACACATTGCCCGCTGCCTACAGCAGCCGCAACAAAACGGGAGCATACTTTCAACTCAATACCCAATACAATTTGAGCCCTGGAGCCAGTGTTCAATTGGGCATTGGATTGGTCAACAAGGGGTACAAGATCAACAATGACACCCTTGGCCTAAACACGGGAAGCCTTAGCCATAACAGTGGGAGTTTAAACATTCCCATTGGCTTGAGTCTGAGACAATCCTTGAGCGGTAGTTCCTTTTTAACCGAAAAATTTGGCGTTTCTGGCAGTTGGCTATTCAACACAGAGACCCAAACTTTCTTGAATGATCCAAGAGATACCGTTTTTCGCATCGTACAAAGCACCCCTTCCAAATTTGTTCCCGCCTTTTATTTGGGGTTTGCGATGGGCGGAACTGGAGAAAATGGAAACCGCTACGAATTTGGCTTGTTGTACCAGCAATCGCTTCGCCTAGAATCGGAATTACGAGTAGAATCGGGTGAGTTTTGGAGCCGCTCCTTCCCTCTTCAATACCGCGGCGGGTTTGTGCAATTTCGATTCACTTACTTGTTTGATTTGGAAAACTTCAAGAAATCAGACGAGTATTTCTACTAAAAATCTGAGAAATTCCATTGTTAGATTAATCTAACTTATTAGATTTGTCTATCTAAACAATGGAGAGCCTGGTACATTTTTTCAACGGCATGCACCCCTTATTGCAGGGGTTCAGCGCGGCGACCTTTACTTGGCTGATTACGGCTTTGGGGGCTGCCATGGTTTTTGTCATACCCTCGGTCAAACGAGCCTTTATGGATACTCTGTTGGGATTCACCGGTGGAGTCATGTTAGCGGCCAGTTTTTGGTCATTGCTAAACCCGGCCATTCAAATGGCCGAACAAGACTGGCCTTCCCATTATGCCTGGGTTCCTGTTGGCATCGGATTTTTAGGAGGAGCCCTTTTCATTTTTGCTCTAGACCAATGGCTACCGCACCTTCACCTGAACGAACCGATTGAAAAAAGCGAAGGCGTACAGACCAATTGGAGCCGAACGGTATTATTGGTTCTAGCCATTACCCTGCACAATATTCCGGAAGGATTGGCTGTTGGTGTCGCCTTTGGAGCCGTGGCAGAAGGTCTGCCCGGTGCTGATTTAGGAGCGGCCATCGCTTTGGCCATAGGTATTGGTATTCAGGACTTTCCAGAAGGATTGGCTGTATCCTTGCCCCTTCGTCGATTCGGATTGTCCAAATGGAAATCCTTCTTGTGGGGTCAGTTAAGTGGCGCTGTTGAACCCTTAGCCGCCCTATTGGGTGTGGGCTTGGTTATGATCGCCGTCCCCATTCTCCCTTACGCCTTGGCTTTTGCTGCAGGAGCCATGATCTATGTGGTGGTGGAAGAAGTGATTCCCGAATCGCAAAAAGACGGACATACAGACAAGGCCACCTTAGGATTGATGGTGGGCTTTCTCATCATGATGGCCCTTGATGTAGGCTTGGGGTAATCAATGCACCCTGTCTCCGCGCAACTCCAAGGATTGCATGACGGAGGCCTCGTACTCCAACCATTCCGACCAGCGAGATTTTACGCGTTCAGCGGGGAAATAGTTCCTAGCCAAATCCAAAAACATGCGGTAGTGACCGGCTTCCGACACCATGAATTCATGGTAGAACTCCCGCAGCGATTCATCGCTACAATGCAGGCTCAACAGGCGAAATCGCTCACAGCTTCGCGCCTCAATCAAAGCGCAGATCAATAAATTCTCTAAAAGGTGATCTTCCTTGCTACCTCCCTTTTTGATGAAGGATTGTAAGGCCAGCACATATTCATCTTTGCGCTGTTTACCCAGTTCGAATCCGCGCTTTTTGAGCTCTTTCAACACTTTGCGAAAATGGCCCCATTCTTCGGCCACCACAGGGCTTACAGCATCGACCAACTCCACTCGTTCTGAAAATCGAACAATCATTGAAATGCATTGAGTGGCCGCTTTCTGTTCACAAAAAGCGTGATCGGTCAGAATCTCCTCGATGCTCTTTTCGGCAATATTGGCCCACCTAGGGTCAGTGGGCAGCTTAAGCCCTAGCATGACTTAACAAGCCTCAATTTTGTTGACGCGATTTTGATGGCGACCGCCCTCAAACTCAGCCTCCAAATAAGCACTCGCAATCGCAAGGGCTTTCTCTACCGATACAAATCGAGCGGGCAAACAAAGAACGTTAGCATTGTTGTGTTGACGGGCTAGTGCTCCTAGTTCAGGCTCCCAGCAAAGGGCTGCGCGAACCGCGCTATGCTTGTTGGCAGTAATGCAAACTCCATTACCTGATCCACAGACCAAAATACCCAAATCGCATTGTCCAGATTGAACGGCCTCAGCCACAGCGTGGGCAAAATCGGGATAATCGCAGCTTTCGCTGCTATCGGGACCCATATCCTGCAAATCATAGCCTTGTTCCAAAAGGCTGACGATGATTTCATTTTTCAATTCGAATCCGGCGTGATCCGAACCCAAGGCTATGTTCAATTTTTTCATGATTCTCTATTTTTTTCTACCCGTTTGGCTACGTAAATACCCACAACATAAAGGCCTAACAAAGGTAGGCCCAACAACAATTGGGAAAACATATCGGGTGAAGGAGTGGCAATTCCAGCGATGATAAATACAGCTACGGCCGCATAACGCCAGTATTTGATTAAAAATTCGGAGCTTATCATGCCAATTCGAGCCAGCACATAAATCAGCACGGGCAATTCAAAGACCAACCCAGTGGCCAAGCTCATAAAGGAAACAAAACCCGTGACACTGCTAATGGTGATAATGTTTTGAATTTGATCGTTCAACGTATATCCCAATAAAAAATTGGTAGCTAAGGGCACCAACAAGAAATAGGAGAAGAAAACCCCGGCAAAAAAGAGCAGACTAACGACGAATAGTGATCGGCGTGTATTGTTGATCTCTTTTTGGCTCAGTGCCGGTTTGACAAACAACCAAAGTTGCTGAACCACCACGGGAAATGCGGCTACAAACCCCAGGGTAAAGGACATTTTAAAGGCCGAAATAAACTGCCCCTGAATCTGCTGAGACTGCATCACCAAGGCTGGCGGAGTCCAACACAGAACGTCAGAACCCATGAACAAGCGACCGGCTTTGCAAAAAAACTCATAGCCCCAGAAACCAGGAGTAAAGGGGCCCAAAACGACCACCTCAAAAATGTCTTCAATGAAGACAAAAGCGGTTATAGAACCAATCAATACGGCCGCCGCCATGCGAACCAATCGCTTTCGCAACTCGTCAACATGGTCGAAAAAACCCATGGTCTTTTCATGAGGGAAAAATTCTTCGGGTTGATCCAGGGCCATAAATAAATTACATCAGCATTCCGCCGCAAACGGACAAGGTTTGGCCGGTCACATAGGTACTCAAGTCAGATGCCAAGAACAAACAAGCATTGGCCACATCGTCTGTACTACCCGCGCGCTTCAAGGGAATGGTTTCGGCCCAACTTTTCTTGACTTGCTCGTCCAATTCAGCGGTCATCTCCGTTTCAATGAATCCTGGAGCCACGGCATTGCAGCGAATGCCTCTAGAACCTACCTCTTTGGCTACCGATTTGGTAAAACCTATCATACCGGCTTTCGAAGCGGCGTAATTGGCTTGACCTGCATTTCCCATAACCCCTACGACAGAAGTCATGTTGATTATAGATCCCGACTTATTGCCCAAGAAATGGCGCAAAAATGCCTTAGTTAAATTGAAGGCACTCTTCAAGTTAGTATTGATGACGGCATCCCACTGTTCTTCGGTCATGCGCATCAAAAGGGTATCACGGGTAATTCCAGCATTGTTGATCAGCACATCGACCTTGCCGAAATCAGCCAATACCTGTGTAGCTAAGGCTTCACTTTCAGCAAAATCAGCGGCATTGCTTTGGTAGCCAATGGCTTTAATTCCGTATTGGCTCATCAATTCAGCCTCAAAAGCTCTGGCTTTTTCGACCGATGAAGCAAAGGTAAAGGCAATGTTGCAACCATTTTTGGCAAACAATTCGGCAATTCCTTTGCCTATTCCTCGAGATGCTCCCGTAATCAGAGCCGTTTTTCCGCTAAGCATGGGGCGAAATAAGAACCTGAAATCCAAAGTTCAAACTACTCGCATTGCCTATTTTCGCACAGAATGGCCGCATTTCTCGACAGTAGCATAGAATTTTTGAAGGGCGTAGGTCCTCAAAAAGCCGAAGCATTGCGCTTGGAACTGGGCATTCACACCATTGGTGACCTATTGAGTCATTATCCATTTCGCCACGAAGATCGAAGCAAAATTTACCAAGTTCGCGATATAACCAGCGACAACGTGCAGGTTCAATTGCAGGGAAAAATCATTCCTACAGGCATTGTTGGCCAAGGCCCTGGCCGTCGTTTGGTGGCCCAATTCTCAGATGCCACCGGTCAATTGGAACTGGTTTGGTTCAAGGGTATCTCCTTTTTGGAAAAATCCCTAAAACCCGGCGCGGAATACCGCGTTAACGGGAAAATTTCGCTTTACAAGGGCAAGGCCAATATGGCACATCCTGAATTGGAACTCATCGATGGCCAATCGGCTTCTGAAACTCTGGGCCGGGCTTTGGTGCCGGTATATCCATTGACAGATGGAATGCGAAGGCGTCGCATGGACAACCGTTTCATGGCTCAATTGACTTCAACTGGCTTGCGACATGCCGACTACCATCTTCCCGAAAACATTCCTCAAGGCATCCTTGATAAATTTCGATTGCCCCATCGAAGCGATGCCGTGCGTGAGCTACACGCTCCTACTTCTATTACTAGTTTAGAGTTAGCCAAAAACCGGCTCAAGTTCGAAGAACTTTTTTACTTGCAGCTGCGCCATTTGATGATCAAAGGCAATAGAGATCGCAGCTCGCCTGGAATTCGATTTGATCGAGTTGGAGAGGCCTTTAATACCTTTTACAAAGAACACCTGCCCTTCCCCCTCACAGGGGCTCAAAAGCGAGTAATTAAGGAAATAAGAGCCGACATGAACAGTGGCAAACAGATGAACCGCCTGCTTCAAGGAGATGTGGGTTCAGGAAAAACCATTGTGGCCTTATTGACCGCTTTGATAGCCATAGATAATGGGTACCAAGTAGCCCTAATGGCTCCTACCGAAATCTTGGCCACTCAGCACTTTTACAGCCTTCAAGAATCGCTGGGATTGATGCCCATTAAAATGAGGCTCCTCACGGGGAGCAGTTCCAAAAAACAGCGAGAAGAATTGTTGGCTGAGGCAGATGATGGGCGGTTGAATTTGCTAATCGGAACCCACGCCTTATTGGAAGACCAAGTAAAATTCCAAAAACTTGGGCTAGTCATCGTGGATGAACAACACCGTTTCGGTGTGGCACAAAGAGCCAAGCTCTGGAAAAAAGGCCAAAGCATACCCCATGTATTGGTCATGACGGCTACTCCTATTCCCAGAACGTTAGCCATGACCGTATACGGTGATTTGGATGTTTCGATCATAGACGAACTACCGGCAGGCCGAAAGCCGATTCAAACAGCCCATAGGCCTGAAAGCAACCGTGCCATCGTCATGGACTTCTTAAAAAAAGAGATTGCTTTGGGTCGACAAGTGTATTACGTCTTTCCCCTCATAGAAGACAGCGACAAGTTGGAACTTCAAAGTTTGATGAGCGGCTACGACATGGTTACTCAATACTTGCCCACTCCCCAATTCAAATACAGTTTGGTTCACGGCCGAATGAAAGCCGAAGAAAAGGAAGAGCAAATGCAATTGTTCAAACGCGGTAACAGCGATATCATGATAGCCACCACGGTTATCGAAGTCGGAGTCAATGTTCCCAATGCCAGCGTTATGGTCATTGAGAATGCCGAGCGATTTGGGCTGTCTCAATTGCATCAATTGAGGGGCCGTGTGGGTCGTGGTGCCGAACAGAGTTATTGCATCTTACTCAGCGGCCCTAAACTCTCAGATAATGGCCGCAAACGATTGCAAACCATGGTTTCCACCAACGATGGCTTCGAAATCGCCAAAGTGGATCTAGAACTAAGAGGCCCCGGCGAAATTGATGGCACCAAGCAAAGCGGGGTCTTGGATTTGAAACTCGCTGATATTAGAGCCGATGAAGCCATTTTAGTGGCTGCCCGAACCGAAGCCATAGCTTGGTTGGCCCAAGATGAACTCCTGATGAAACCGGAAAGCGCTGGCATTCGAAGAGAGTTAGCCAAAAGCCCGCACCGAACCTTATGGAGCAAGATTTCCTAAAGATTTAATGAAAGGCTTTGCCAATTGGGCCGTAATTTCACGGCAACAATGGCATCTCGTGCAGAACTGTTTTCAGAGATAGGTAAGTTTGTGTTGTTCATGCAACGAGTCATGAAAAGACCCACGCGTGGACGCATGTTTTGGCGATCGCTGGTATATGAAATGAACCTCATTGGGGTTGATTCTTTGGTCATTGTCGTGCTCATTTCTTTGTTTACCGGTGCCGTTTCGACCATACAAACCGCTGTGCAATTGACGGCTGAAGGCGGAATCCTACCCCCTGACATCTTTCCTATGGAAGTGGTTGGAAGCGTAGTAGGAAACGGCTCTTTATTGGAATTTGCACCTACTATCACTTGCTTGGTCTTAGCCGGCAAAGTGGGGGCTAACATTGCCTCGGAGATCGGCAACATGAAGGTTACCGAACAAATCGACGCTTACGAGGTCATGGGCATCAATGCGGCTAATTTTGTCAGCCTGCCCAAGATTATAGCCGGGCTTATCATGATTCCCTGCCTGATCATTCTAGCCAACTTTCTGTTGCTTTATGGCGGGGCTATAGCCTGTAAAGTGACCGGAATGTTGACGGTTGATGAATTTGTAACAGGCATTCGCTCCAGCTTTACTCCCCTGTATTTGCGCTTGATGTTAATCAAGAGTTTTGCTTTTGCCTTTATCATCACGGCTTTGGCTTGCTTCGAGGGCTATTACACCGAAGGGGGTGCCTTGGAGGTAGGAGAAGCCGGAACCCGTGCGGTCACCCGTATTTGTGTATTTATACTGTTTTTTGATTTGATCATCGCCCAACTCTTTTTGTAATGATTCGCTTAGAAAACGTTCACAAGTACTTCGATGATCGCCATGTATTGAAAGGCATCAACGCCACCTTTTTACCGGGTACTATCAATATGATTATAGGTGCCAGCGGAGGAGGAAAAAGCGTCACCCTAAAATGCATGGTAGGCCTAGAAGAACCCGATTCTGGCACAATTTGGTTCGGCGACCGTGATTTCCATCATTTGGACTACAACGGCAAACAAAGTGTTCGACGAGAAATAGGCATGCTATTCCAAGGAACGGCGTTGTTCGATTCTCTCACCGTTGAAGAAAACGTAGCCTTCCCTTTGCGCATGTTCTCAAGCCTTCAGGAAGCCGAAATCAAAGATCGAGTAAACCACTGTTTGGAGCGAGTGAATCTGCCCGGCATCAACGCTAAATTCCCGGGTGAAATATCGGGGGGCATGAAAAAACGTGTGGGCATTGCACGGGCCATTGCCATGAACATTCAATATTTGTTCTGCGATGAACCCAATTCCGGTCTAGACCCACTCACAAGTCGGGTGATTGATGAATTGCTATTGGAGATAACCCAGGAATACGGAATCACAACCGTCATCAACTCTCACGACATGAAAACGGTATTGGACATTGGAGAGAACATTGTCTTCATGTACCAAGGCGAAGCCCGTTGGGCCGGTTCTGGGAAAGAGGTCGTGCAAGGCCGTAAAGATGTTCCTGAACTCGACGACTTCTTTAGGGCGTCGTTTTAAAAACACGTTTCAAAATCAAGCGATTGGCTGGATCATTCCCCAATCCACGAACTTGGTTCTGCACCAATCTCACGCTCTTATCGTAATACAAAACAATAACGGCCCCTTCATCCATCAAGAGTTGATCGGCTTGAGCCAGCAAAAGCGCTCTGTTTAGCTTCGCACCCGAAGCTGAACCCAAGCCAGCAACAGTTTCGTACTGGGCATCAAACTCAGCGTTTGAAAATCGGGAATAATTGGGCCCATTGGGAAATTGATATGCACTATAAAAACAACTCAAATAGTTTTCGGCATCTGGGTAGTCAGCAATCCAAGAACCGCGATACAATTGCAAGTCACCTTGGTTTCGTTTTTGCCTCAACATACCCCCCGACTCCACTTGAACGCGAATGTTGATACCCAGATTTTCCCAGGCTTTTTGAAGGTAAATCGCCATATCCAAATAATCAGAAGTGGTAGCCAAGGTCAGTATTTCGCCTTTATAGGTTGAAGCTTGCAAGTATTCTATGGCCTTCGATACATCAAGCTGCTGCCCCTTTACCGATTGACTCATCAAGGATGGTGGCACAAAGCCTTGATGCGCCGGATCTCCAACCCCATTGCGTAAAAAACGCACCAGACCTTCGCGATCAACAGCTGAAGAAAGGGCCAAGCGAAAGAACTTATCACGAAGCACAGCTGGACCCGATTCTCCGAGATTAAAGGCGATGAATTCCGTATTAAGAAAGGGGGTTAGTATGGCCTGAAATTGGCGGCGATAGGCCGCATTCAACTCCCCCTCCTTGCTAAACAATTCGTCTTTGATGGAGGATTCCAAGCCGTTAAAAAAGTCGTACTTACCCGATACAAACTGCATAAAGGCGGTTTGTTTGTTCTTTACAAAATCAATGTTTACCGCCTGGAGATGTGGCAAGCGATTCGGGCCATCAAATTCGAAATAGTGGGGGTTTTTGCGCAGTACCATTTTTACCTCTTGCTCCCAGCGTTTGAGATAAAATGGACCCGTACCACAGGCATTTCGAGCTAGAAAACTTTTCTCCTTTTGGGTCCACTCTTCGGGCATGATGTAAGCGAAATTCATGGAGAGCAAGGATAGAAAGGCTGGAAATGGACGAGTCAGTTCAATGCTTAGTGTGCTATCATCGATGGCCTGGAACGACTCTGGGCCTTTGACTTTATCCACAAAAATCCAAGCTCCTGGAGAGGCGGTCTTGGGATCAATTAAACGGCGAAAAGTAGCCACTACATCATTGGATAACAATTGATTAGAAGAGACACCTGAAGTTTCACAGAACCACACATCTGTTCGCAAATCGAAGCGATACTTTGTTCCGTCTTCAGAGACTTCCCAATGCTTGGCCAATGCCGGAACCACTCCCAATGCGGAGTCTAGCTCCACCAAGCCATTAAACAATTGGCTGACAATCCACAATTCGCTTTGGCTTTTGGCAAAAGCAGGATCTAAGGTATTTACCGAAGCATCTTCATTGTAGCGAAAAACCTGGGATTGGGAAACATTATCCACATTTTGACAGGCAGATATACCCAAAATGGTGTAGAAAAGTGCAACCCAGAAAATCGGGGCATAACGGGACGAAATTCTAAATTTGAATCTTGGCCTTTGAGCATTATGATCACTACCTACTACGGACACTCTTGTTTTGGAATTGAATACGCAGGCAAAAGTATGCTATTCGATCCGTTCATCAGGCCCAATGCCCTAGCGGCTCATATTGACGTTGATTCCATTTGCCCAGAGCTAATGCTGCTGAGTCATGGACATGAAGACCATGTGGCCGACGCCGTGGAAATTGCCATTCGAAGCCAAGCTCAATGCGTATCCATATACGAATTGCACAGTTGGCTGATGGGCCAAGGCGTTTCTAAAAGCCACCCTATGAACATTGGCGGAGAATGGACTATAGACGATTGCAAAATACGCATGACTCCTGCTCTTCATTCCAATAGCTTACCCAATGGTCAATACGGGGGCCTAGCTACCGGATTCGCCATTAGTCACTTAAAAGAACCAAACTTCTATTTCGCAGGAGATACCGCGCTTTTTAGCGATATGCAATTGATAGGAAAACGAAATTCCTTGGATGTGACCTTTTTACCCATAGGTGGCAACTTCACTATGGATGTGCAAGATGCCATTCAAGCCGCCCAGTGGTTAGGAGTATCAACCGTCATAGGCATGCACTACAACACATTCGGAGCCATTTGCATTGACCAAAACGAAGCCGTAGAGGCTTTCTCCAATGCGGGCCTACAACTTGAATTATTGAACATTGGGGAGACCCGAACATACTGATATGGGAAAGATTATCGCATTAGCCAACCAAAAGGGAGGCGTAGGAAAAACAACTTCAGCCATCAATTTGGCTGCATCATTGGCTGTATTGGAGCACAAAACCTTGTTGGTAGATGCTGACCCACAGGCAAACGCTACTTCTGGAGTAGGGATGGATCCCAAAAATGTAAAGTTGGGTTTATACGACTGCATGGTGCAAGAGATTCATCCCAAAGATGTGATTCAGTCTACCGAAACCCCATTTTTGGATCTACTACCCTCCAATATTGACTTGGTAGGTGCTGAAATCGAATTGTTGGAAATCCCCAATCGTGAGCGAATCATGGATGGCGTATTGAAAAGCATTAAAAACCAATACGATTTCATCATAATTGACTGCTCTCCTTCTTTGGGCTTGATCACCACCAACGCTTTGGTAGCGGCCGATTCGATCATCATTCCTGTTCAATGCGAGTATTTTGCCTTGGAAGGTTTAGGCAAATTGCTGAATACCGTCAAAATCATCCAGAACAATTTGAATCGCCAATTGGAGATCGAAGGCATACTGCTCACCATGTACGATAGCCGTTTGCGATTGTGCAATTCAGTTGTAGAAGATGTGAAGACCCACTTCCAAGACATGGTTTTTGATTGCATTATTCAACGCAACACCAAGCTAGGAGAAGCGCCCAGTTTCGGAGTTCCCGTCATTTACCACGATGCCGATAGCCGCGGCTCCATCAACTATTTGAATTTGGCCAAAGAAATCCTGGTGAAAAATGGAAAGATTAGCGCCGAGGAAGGAGCCGCATTATGACCCAGACAACCAAGAAAAAAGGAATGGGACGTGGCTTGAGTGCCCTTTTGAGCGATGCCGAGGTAGACGCAACGAGTCGCGATGGCGTCAACATTGGTTCGGTAGCCCTGATTCCTTTGGCCAATTTGGAGGCTAACCCTTTTCAACCTCGAACTGAGTTTGATGCTGAACTGCTGGAGGAATTGCGCCAGAGTATTAGCATTCACGGTGTCATTCAGCCCATTACGGTTAGAAAAATGGGCTATGACAAATACCAATTGATTTCGGGCGAGCGCCGAACCCGCGCGGCCATGATGGCTGGACTTACTCAAATTCCCGCCTATATACGTGTCGCTAACGATCAAGAAATGCTGGAAATCGCTTTGATTGAAAACATTCAGCGAAGCGATTTGAATGCCATCGATGTAGCCGTTAGTTACCAGCGCTTGATTGAGGAATGCAACATTAGCCAAGATGAATTAGGTGAGCGAGTAGGCAAAGACCGTACGACCGTCAACAACTATTTGCGTTTGTTGAAGCTACCTGACGAAATTCAAATGGGTATCAAAGTTGGAAAAGTGAGCATGGGGCAAGCCCGCGCCATCATTAACATACCTGACCAACAGCAACAACTAGAGTTATACCAACACATCATTGCTAACAATCTTTCGGTGCGCGATGTGGAAGCCTTGGTTAAAAAAGTCAAAACGGGCGGAATGGGCGATTACAATCCTGGAATGGGCACAGACTGGGACCCCGAAGTGGATCGCATCATGGAAGCCTTTCACCTACGCCTTAAAGCGGCTGTTCATCTAAAGAACGGAGCCAAGGGTGGCGGTAAGATTGTCATTTCCTATAAGAGTCGAGAAGATTTGGTTCGTATCTTGTCTCGCATTCCAGAATAACATGATCCTATTGCGGTACTTGGCACTCCTCAGCCTTGGCTTGGCCGTATCAACAGCCCATGCTCAAGTCCCTATGGGAGCAAGCACGGCAGCTGAACCACAAAGCGACACTAGTCAGCTTGTCGTAAAGCCACAGCACACAGGCCCTCTAGTAGAGGAGATCGTTGAGCCTAAGCCACACAGCCCAAAGACGGCAAGCATTCTATCAATGGCCCTGCCTGGTTTGGGCCAATTATACAATAGAAAATACTGGAAGGCCCCGCTGGTATGGGGTGGCCTCGGCGCAGCCGCCTATTTCATGGTAGAAAACCGTCGAATGATGCGAGATATGAATAGTGAGTTTGCTCAGCTATACGCAGCAGGTTCGGCTCCCAGTGCTAGCCAAATTCAAGAGCGTGATCGATTGCGCAACAACCGAGATCTGGCCATTTTAGGTGGAACGGCTTTTTACGCTCTACAAATCATTGACGCCACTGTAGATGCGCATTTTTACAAATTCGACATCAATCAGGACTTGAGTCTTCTGGGAGGAGCCACAGAGCTTCGACTATGCTACCGATTCTAACATGGACAGACTGGAACAAATTTTAGCCTTTTTACAAGAACAACCCGACGATTCGTTCTTGCGATATGCCTTGGCTCAAGAATACGCCAAGCGCGAAAACTGGGCATTGGCCGAAGAGAATTATCAGCATTTATTGAACGCCGACCCTGATTACCTAGCCACCTACTATCATTTGGCTCTGCTTTACCGCAGTCAGGGAAAAACAGAGCAGGCCAAAGAGTTATTAGACGATGGCATTGATCGAGCCAAAGCCGCTAGGGAACAACACACCCTAAGTGAGATGCAAAGCCTTCGACTGGAAATTGAATACGAAGACGATTAAAAAAAAGGCCCCGAAATCGGGGCCTTTTTCATTAGAGTCATGTAAAAAATCACTTAGTCGCGGCTTTGGAGTTTGGCCAGCAAGCGCAAAATCTCCAAGTACAACCACACCAAGGTCATCAACAGCGCCACTCCACTAAACCACTCCATGTATTTGGGGGCTCCAGCCTGAGACTGCTGTTCGATGAAGGAAAAGTCCAAAATCAGGTTAAAAGCGGCGATACCGGCAATCAAAGCAGATAAGCCAATTGACATGGGGCTGTTGCCGTAGTAGAACGATTCCACGCCGAAGAAGCCCATGATCATGGTGATCAAGTAAAACACGCCCACACCCATAGTGGCAAAGACAATGACTTTGGTGAACATGGGCGTAGCGCGAAGCAAGCCGCTTCGGTAAGCCAAAAGCATACCCGCAAATACCAACAGCGTAATTCCGATGGCGTTCATTACAATGCCCTCATAGGCCGATTCGAAGATCAGGGAGATGGCTCCCAAGAAGAGGCCTTGAGCGGCGGCATACACAGGCGCCAAATAAGGAGACCAAGACTTCTTGAACATCATAACCAAGCTGCTCACAAGGCCAATAATCATACCGGCCATGGCATAGCCCATTAAGCCATTGTTGACGGCATAGTCCAAATAACCGGCACCGCCCATTTTAAACCACAACCAAGCGGCTGGAGCCAACAAGGTAGCGAACAAAAGAATGGATTTGTTGATGGTTCCGTTCAGGGTCATCACACCTTGGTCGGTGTAATCGGTACGGCTAGCCGAGAAGGCTTTTTCAGAAAACAAAGGATTCGACATAGTCTATTGATTGTTGTTGATTCAATGATACTACAAAATTTGCGCTTGTGTTAGCGAAGCAGATGAAGGGTGCCTTTGGTTTGATAAGTGCGACCTCTGAAGTCGCTGTAATCTACCACCCAAACGTAAACACCTTCAGGCTGAACTTGGCCTTTGTATGAACCATCCCAGCCCTGCAAGGGGTCCTCTCCTTCCCAGAGTTTTTCTCCCCAACGGGAATAAATGCGCATTCGGTAGGTTTTCAATCCTCCCGAAACTGGCACAAACTGGTCGTTTCTACCGTTAGCGTCAGGGGTAAAGGCATTGGGAATGAAAAGTAGGGGTTCAAAATTGAGCTCCAAATCGTTGCTCCAGGAAATGTGAGAACCGCCCAATTCATAGGCCTTAATTCGGTATTTATGGCTGTATCCATCTTGACCGTTGTCGTAATTCGCCTGTGTGGGTGCGGCAAACTGATCGTAGAGCACGTAATTGGGACTTCCATCCAGACTGCGGTATAATTCGTAGCGTTCAACCCCCGCTGTCCAACCCAAATAGGGCGTAAACGAAAGGCTCGCGCTTAAGGCCCCCACCTTATCACCCGTCAAGAGCACACTGGTTTGAATCTGGCTGAACAAGGTGTCTCCACATGCATTGATCGTAGCGACACGATAATCGTAAGCAAAGGCATCGGGGCTTGCGCTGATGTCTTGGTAATCGGTAGTATTGGCCGCAACCTGAGCAATGGTTTGGAAGGAACCTAAGCCCGCGAGACGGCGTTGTACAAATAGACCTGTTTGGTTGTAGGGCGCGTTGAGTAGGGCCATGCTTACCCAAATGCTGGCATCATTGCCTGGAGGTGCATTCACGCTCACAACTTGGCATTCGACGCTGGGATTATCGACAAATACATTGCGCACGACCGGGTCGCCGGGGCAACCAAATTGGCTGATTTCCTGAACTTCGATGCGGCCGGTTTGGCCCAACTGCCATTGCACGGTACCGCTGGCATTGGTTCCGGGATTTTGCACCCAGGTACCACCGGTCAATTGCCAGTTGAATTGACTCCCAGGCAAACCATTGATACGATAAGGAACGGGACCCAAGTTGGGGTAACAAACAAAGCTGTCTCCCAAAATTTCATTGGCCGTTGGCTTGGGATGTATCACAATGTTTTGGTCTCCCCATGGTCCAATACAACCAAAGAGACTGGTCTCTTGAGCTTGAATCAAATAAGAACCCGACTGCGACAGGGATAAGGTAATTTTATTCCCCCCTTGACCGGTGAAAGTCAATCCGTTTGACACTTTCCACTCCCAGGTAGACCCAGAAAATCCAGAGGTTGAAAAATCAGCGGTTCCTAGGGGTGTTTGGCAATGTTCATCCAATCCCGAGATAAGGGGCTTGGTGGGCACAGGATGCACCGTCACCTTCAATTGGGTTACTGGACTTAGACATGGCAAATTGCTGACCGGATCCCAAGCTTGAGCTTGTACACCCACCCATCCGTTGACCGCTGAAGGCCAATTGCTCGAGACTTGAGCTGTGTTGCTAGGCCCATTCCAAGTGCCCCCTGAGATGGTCCAAGCATATGACTCCCCACTGACAGCCTTGATACTATGTAAAATATTCGACGCACCGGCACAGAGGGAGGTGTCACCAACAGGCATTTGCCCCTTGAGGGCATGGTTTTTCACTACATCGAGTTTGGCTGAGTCTAGGCAACCGAATCGATCCAACACCCAAACCTTTACCCAAGCGTTACCTGCTCCACCCCAGTCGACTCGCAGCAGGGTATCGCCTTTGACTTGAGAACCCGTAGCACCGCTTACCGCCCAGGTATAGGTTCCTTTCCAAGATTTAGGACTTAGGGTGTAATCGATGTTCTTGTTATTGGGACAGACAGAAGTAGGGCCACTGATGATGGGGGCTGCCGCATCGCTGGTCACAAACCACAGGGTATCTGCTTTGCTGGTGCAACGCGTAGGCCCATCATAGGTGTAATAGCGAAGAAAATGGACACCCTTGCTTTTGGCTGTCAAGGTTAAAAAGTCGACCCACAGGGTCCCAATGACCAAATCAGGGCTGGTCCAAAAACTACCATCGGTATTTGCAGGCAATGCAAAACGAATCGTATCGATGGCATTCACGCACAAAGTATCAGATTCGAAGAAAACCTTCATTTGAGGGGGCGCCGGTTTGAGCACCACATCCAAACTCAGCTCGGCTTCACAACCGTACTGACTGGTAATTTTCAAGGTCAATTTCCCCGATGAACCACTGCCCCAAACTACATCCAAGAGGCTGTCACCGGTGTTGGCCACTGCTGTATTGCCTGACAATGACCACATGTAACTATGCCCGGCAATGGGCTTAATGGTGTAACGGGCAAAGGCATTTTGGCAAGTAGTTGTAGGCCCCTGAATGGTTTCTTCAGGCTTAAAGGGCTTTACTTTGATAAGGACGTTCTCGTTGATAAACTTCGATGGGCAACCGTTATCAAAAGCCTCGAAGGTCACACGGAAGGTATCGACGGTATTGATGCCGCAGTCGGGCGTCCAGCAGAACGTAGAGGTCACCTCTCGCTTGGCGCTGTTTTGCGTCGGATTCAAAGTAGCCTTAGTGCCTTTATAACCGTTGGTACCACTGATAATTTCGGCATAAGCTTGAAGAGTTACCGCCTGAGCGGTATCGACATCGTCATAGGCTGTTACTTTGGTACAGAAGGGCTCTCCCTCTTCGATTTCCCAATACCGAGAACCATTCTCGTATTTCAACTTGGGCTTAGCATTGGGTTGGCAATTGATGACCAAAATCTGCAAATCCAATCGAACGGTTGAAATCGCAATTCCATTTCGCCACTCGGTCACTTCGACGGCCACGGCATATCGCCCCGTTGCGGGAGCCATATAGGTGGTCAAACCGTTATAAGCATCAACACTGGCATAACCGGCATTCCCAAAAGGCTTGGTTGCACTGAAACCAGGGTTGTAATCGACATCGGGAACTGTGTTCATGGGATCAGCACAGGTCTTTAAATCAGGCGAACTCAAACTAGCCCCCTGCCAAGGTGTCACCAATTTGTAAGACAAAGAGTCACCGTCAGGATCCAAAGCTCGGTTGCGAATGGTAATGGTATCCCCAACGCAAATAAAGGGAACCGGAATGTCCAAGAAATAGGGAGATGAGTTTTGTATGCTGCCTGGTGGCACAATGCCGTAATAGGTCTGACCCTGGTAAGCGGTACCCCCATTGTCTTTGAGGTTGGTTTGGGTGTTGCGGCAGCAGCGCTCCCATTTGAGGAAATACCCGCTGTTGCTTCTCGGTAAGGATATGTTGGCCTGATAGACACCCTGCTCCAAACAAGTCTGCGTAACTTCAGGGCAATTGGTGTTACCAACGGGCTTAACCTTGCTCTTGGACAACAACTTAACCGTTTTAGATTGAAACAGTTTCTTTGAACCATCGTAGATGCACAAACCTATTTCCGCATCAAAGGGTACTTCATTGTTTGTTCCGTCTTTGGTACAGTCGCGGTAGGCATAAATCGTAACGCGGTATTGGGTAGCAGCGCCATTGTCGCTTAGCCATTGATAGGTCAAGAATCCTCCCACCAAATGAGATGCCTGAGCCGAGGCTATCGAACCCAAAAACAACAAAATGGAGAGAAAAAATCGCGCGCGCATGTGAGGCTTTGCTTTGATAGACAAAAATTGTGCCCAAAAAGTTGCGTGGGGCGCGCATTTTCCTGCATTTGGCTATTTTCGTGGGCATGATCTACAAGGCCGATTGCCTTCATTTTTTGGGACACATTCCCTGCAAACCACACAAAGACAAGGGGTACCATTGCGAAAATTGCCCGGCCTACGCGCCCATTGAAAAGCGCATTCTGATCATCAAACTCGGAGCCATGGGCGATGTCATTCGCACAACCCCCCTTGTGACACGGTACAAAAAATTGTATCCGCAGGCGAAATTCACCTGGATCACCCTATTCCCTGACATATTGCCCAAGGGAGAAATTCACGAGGTTTACAAACTGGGCATAGAAGCCAGCCTGTATGTGCAAAATACCCATTGGGACATTGCCATCAATTTGGATAAGGAAAAAGAAGCCGCTGCCCTTTTGGCGACCGTAAGTGCCGATGAGAAATTCGGATTCATATTGAAAGATGGAGCCACTCAACCGGCCAACGAACTCGCCCAACACAAATTTGACACGGGTTTGTTCGACGATATTTCCCAAGCCAATACCAAAAACTATTGCACGGAAATTTTCGAAATCTGCGGATTGAAATACGAGGGAGAGCCCTATCTGTTAGACAATCACGCCAGCAAAGGCTACACTTGGAACATGCCTCGCGGCAAGGGTTTGATTGGTTTAAATACGGGCTGTGGAGATCGTTGGACCACTCGGTTGTGGAGCATTGAAAAATGGGCCAAGCTGGCCTCACAATTGCGCGCTGAAGGATTTGGAGTGGTCTTGCTTGGAGGCGCTCAGGAACACGAACGCAACCTATCGATTCAAGCACAAAGCGGCGCCGATTATCCCGGCCATTTCTCTTTGAGTCAATTCATTAACCAAATCGATCAGTGCGATTTGGTCGTCACTCAAGTCACCATGGGCATGCATTTGACACTGGGCTTGGGCAAGAAAATTGTATTGATGAATAACATCTTCAATCCCCATGAGTTCGATTTGTTTGGCAAAGGAGAAATCGTACAACCCGTCAATCCCTGCAAATGCTTTTACCGTGGAACTTGTGTGGATGGAATTTCATGCATGGAAACCCTTGAATCTGAGACCCTTGCAGAAGCCGTGAACCGGGTTTGGGAATTGTAAACGGGACTATTGCGAAAAGTTAGCCTTTCGGCTATATTTGCACCCTCAATTGGCGAGGTAGCTCAGTTGGTTAGAGCGTAGGATTCATAACCCTAAGGTCGGCGGTTCAATTCCGCTCCTCGCTAC
>JBJOHK010000062.1:0-37477 GCA_046047755.1 Bacteroidota bacterium
TAAAATCAACTACGGTTTTCTCGCAAGATTGGCAAAACCGGCCTTGCTCAGCGGGCAACATTTGGTTCCAATCTTCGTGGCAAGGATTGGGAATTTGAATGCTAAATTTTGGATTCATGACCCCTTAATACCGCTTGCGATGAAAAGGTAAACGCCACAATTCCTTAATTCCACATTCACATGGCGACTTTCTTTTTGTGCAGTGCTCTACCACACTCAAAAAGGCCTACAACGTTGGATTCAGGGGCAACAATGGCTAAAGCCCGAATCCAACCTTGAAAAGGCCTTCTTGTTGTTTTTACTACCCATTCCGGGCTCTACGCCCATTTATTTTTTGTACGCGGCGTACAAATTACTCAGGCGCAGAAACTATCAGTGAAACTCTTCGTAATAAACCTCGTCAGTTTCCTGACTGGGATTGGCTGAACGAGTGGGTGCGCAGGCACCCGAATGGCAAGCCCCTATTCCAAATAAGGCCATGCCTGAAAATGACAAAGCTAAGGCCAACACCAACCACTCCTGAGTTAAGATACTTTGCCAAGCCATCATCAATCCTAAAATTAGGCGAAGGGCTCGGGCAAATCCCCAATTGTGCGAGAGGCTGTATAGCAGGCCTGAGGTATTCATTACATCAAGGCAATTTGCATATCACCCAAGCCGCCACCATTGACGACACGAGCAATACCCCCTTGCATCAAAAATTGCTGAGCCATGGCTGAACGATTGCCGCTGCGGCAATACACGATGATGGGCTGCTTCATGTCTTTGATTTCATCCAGGGACATGGGAATTTCGTCCAAGGGAATATTAATAGCCCCATTTACATGGCCTGATTCAAACTCCCAAGATCCGCGAACATCGATTACGGTAGCACCTTCTACCGCTACCAATTCTTTAATTTTACTCATACGTGGAGCAAAATTACAAACGCTCAATAGCCGCAATTGTAACTGCAGTCACACGGTGATTAAATCGAAAATAAATAGGTCAAAAAGACGCCTCTTCCATCTGAAGGCCAAACCCCAGGACCGGGATAGAAAGCCGGGCGCTTGGTGAAATAACTTAGATTTCCCAAATTGTTCACTCCTAAACGCAATTGATGCCGTGAATATTGGGCAAACAAACTTGCATCTAGAAGCGAATAGGCGGGAACAAACCCTACACTTCCAGTGGCTGATGGTTCATAGGTATTCAATGGATCGGCATAACTCCCCGAGGTATAATGCCATTGCAGCGAGGCACCCCAATACTTAGACCTTAGCTCCAAGCCACTCCGTATGATCAGATGCGGAGCTGATTCCACTTGATTACCGGCTATGGTCTGGGCACCAGCATTGGCATGAATCTCCCCGCTAAGGTATGTAGCATTCATCCAGGTACCCGATTGAAAGCACTCTAACTTGAAGGAAGGCCGAACCAGAAGTTCAGCTGCCATGTACCATTCCAAACCCCTATGCCATGCATCGCCCAAAGAAGACTTGACCACTACCTCTCCCCATACTGAATCTTGAATGAGATAGGAACCCACTTTGTTGTTTTGGCGTAAGCTAAACAAGCCAATATCCCAGCGAATTCGATTGGCACTCCCTTTCCAACCCAACTCAGACACATAACCGTGCACATCGCGAATACCAGGATCAACGGCTTGGTATTGATTGGCCGGAATTAAATCTTTAAGTACAACAGGACGATAAGCCCTACCGTAACCCGCATACAAAGACCCCAAGGGCAAAATCTGCTCTAAACCCAGGGTGGGCAAAGCGAACATCCGGACAATTCTATCGGGCAAAGAGACAGGCGCATAGGAAGCCAACTTGGCTTTAATATCAGAAAAACCGTCTTCCAGGCGCGTCCCCAATCTCAAGGAAGTCTTACCCCATGTCCAACTTCGCTGTACAAAAGCGGCGGCATTCCAACTGCGCAGGTGAATATCACGACCCCAACCTGGACTCACTAGGGAGTAATCGGCATCAGAACCCGAAGAACCCATTCCCAGTTGTCGTCTCCACAAATGATTATGCAAGACTTGCAGACCTATATCCCATTGGCCCTTGTTCGCTACTTGAGTAAGACCCCACTCTAGGGTTTGGCTGTTATAATGATCAATATCTACCCAACGCGAGGACCCCATTCCTTGCGCGTCGATTGAATCTACCTGCAAAGAAGTGCCTGGAACTTGTACGCTTTTGCGAGCTCCCAATAAATCTCCCATTCGCAGGGTCATGTGACCATTCTCCCAGCTTCGCTTGAAGTGCAATACGGGCAAGGAAATGTTGGGGGAATAATAGTTACGAGAGCGCGTAGATTGCTGCGCATTTGAAGCGAACATGGAATCAGATAAAGGTCCTGGAATTTGAAACTGATAATAACCATTGCTCCATTCCAAACTTAATTGCGCATTCTTGGTGGGTGAAAAATTCACCTGTACAAAGAAGCTATGGGCTTGTGAACAGGCGTTATCTCTGTATCCATTACTGCTGCGCATATGAGCGTATGCCTGATAACTCCATCGTTGATTCGGGGTGCCACTGAGGCGGTAAAAGCCACTTCGCAGGCCAAAACTCCCCAGCGAATGAACGGCCTCAAATCCCATTTTTTTTACACTGGGGTCTTTGACCGAATAGTTCAATACTCCACCAAATTGAGAACCATAAAGCAAAGCCGAACTACCCCTGATTACTTCAACTGATTTCATAGCCTCCATGGGAGGAGAATAATGACTCGCGGGATAACCGTATAAATCCGTATTCATCAAGGCTCCGTTCTGCCGAACATTGAATTCCCAAGATCGATGGGCATCCAGGCCTCGGGTCGATAAATTGATCTGGTTTCCAGACCCATCCATATCATACACAAAAACACCAGGCACTTGGGCAAACAATTGACGGGCTGTTTTCTCACTCAAATTCGCAGCTGTACCCAAACCAATGGGCAGTATCTGCACTTTAGTGCCGACCAAACTTTGCCCGTCCCAGCGGGCAGTTAACTCTACTTGAGCACGAGCCCCCAACACCGTAACTGATTCGATTTTCTGTGTGTCTCTCGACAAGGATTGAGCATTAATAGCAGGTGAAAACAAGGCCAAACAAGCCCACAACACGCTCAAATATTTCATCATTCAATGTTAAGCATTTTAAAAAAAAAGCCCGGCCAAACGGCCGGGCTTTTTCCAATAGTACCCATTATTTAATGCGGCAATTTGTCACGCAAGTACCCGTAAACCCAGGTTCCGGCTACGGCACTCAAGAAGGTTACCGCTATAACGGTGAAGCCTGCACCAATGTGTGCAAACAAGGGGCCAGGGCAAGCCCCAGTAATGGCCCAGCCAATACCAAACATCAAACCGCCATAGATCTGACCCTTATTGAATTTCTTGTCGTTCACGACAATCTCTTCTCCGTAAATGGTCTTGATATGGAATCGCTTGATAATCTGGATACTTATGGCACCAACTACTACCGCTGTACCAATGACTCCATACATATGAAAAGAAGTCAGTTGGAACATCTCTTGGATGCGGAACCAGCTGACAATCTCAGCCTTAACGAAGGTGATACCAAATACAATACCAATGATTAGGTATTTCAAGTTATCCCACCAGGGGTGCTTCACTTGCTCTTCGTTCACACAAACCGCGTCTGTGTGGCGCATATCGTTATTTTCTGCGTTTTTCATACTTCTGATTTTACAAGCTCAACAAAAAGGGAACAACAAACCAAGCGGAAATGAAACCGCCGATCATGAAACAAATGGTCGCTACCAACGAAGGCCACTGCAAGCTAGACAAGCCCATGATAGCATGTCCTGAGGTGCATCCGCCGGCGTAACGAGTACCAAAACCGACCAAGAAACCACCTACAATCATGAAGAAAAATCCACGAAGGCTTAGCAAAGAATCCCATGAAAACACATCAGCAGGAAGCAAGTTGGTAAAGTCGGTTACACCGGCTTCACGCAAATTTGACTTGGTTGCATCGGCTACTTCAATGGCATCAGGGTTGGCCAAGAAATTCATGGCTATGAATCCACCTAATACGATACCGGCTGCAAAAAACCAGTTCCAAATTTCCTTCTTCCAATCGTATTGGAAGAACTTCACGTTTCCAGGTATACAAGCGGCACAGATGTGACGCAAGTTGGAAGAAATACCAAAGCTCTTGTTGCCTACAATGAGCAAGGTAGGTACGGTCAAGCCGATGAAAATACCGGCTACGTACCAAGGCCAAGGTTGTTGAATCAACTCTAACATAGCGTAAATCTAATCAATTAAGCCTGTTGCAACTTGCTTTGGCAAACAAAATCGGTTTTGGGAACCTCAGTTTGAGCAATGGCGCCAAATCCACCTTCAATTTCTTTGAAGTTGTGTATGCCGCGAGACTTCAAAATAGAAGCAGCAATCATGGAGCGGTAACCGCCGGCACAGTGCATGAAGAAACCTTCTTGCTGGCCCATTTCCATAAACCAATCGTTGATGAAATCTAAGGGCTTGTTATAGGCTTCTTCCACGTGCTCAGCGCGGTATTCACTTTCCTTGCGCACATCCAACACATAGCTGGTACCGGCTTCAAATTCAGCAGCAAAAGTGGCGGTAGTGATGCGATTCACGGTATCGGTCTCTTTGCCCGAGGCTACCCAAGTGGGGAAACCGCCAGCCAAGTGACCCAAAATGTTATCAAAACCTACGCGAGACAAGCGGGTTACCACTTCTTCTTCACGGCCTTCTGGAGTAATCAAAACGATGGGCTGCTTTACATCGGCAATGATGGCACCTACCCATGGAGCAAATTGGCCATCGATACCGATGCTGATGCTGCGGGGAATGTGCCCAACGGCAAATTCAGCGGCCGCGCGGGTATCCAACATAATGGCTTCTGTTCCTTCAACGGCCGCTTCAAATTCATCGGCAGACAAAGCGCGCATTCCCTTATTCATGACTTCTTCGAACTCGGCAATACCCGATTTATTCATGGCCACGTTCATGGGGAAATACGCTGGAGGAGGTGTCAAACCATCGGTTACAGCGGCGATAAAATCAGCCTTGCTCTTCTGATTCAAGGCATAGTTCATCTCTTTTTGGTGACCCAAGGAATCCATAGTTTCTTTCATCATGTTCTTGCCACAAGCGCTTCCAGCACCGTGTGCAGGGTAAACCATGACATCATTGGGCAAAGGCATGATCTTGCCGTACAAAGAATCGTACAAGTACCCAGCCAAATCTTCTTGGGTCATGTTGGCCGCTTTTTGAGCCAAGTCGGGACGGCCCACATCACCCAAGAACAAGGTATCACCTGAGAACAAACTGTGTTCACGACCGTTTTCATCGAACAGCAGGAAGCAAGAGCTTTCCATGGTGTGACCCGGGGTGTGCAACACCTTAATGCTAACATTTCCCAAGGGGAAAATTTGACCATCTTCAGCAACCGTGCAAGCGAATTCGGTTTTTGCTGTTGGGCCATAGATGATTTCGGCACCCGTCTTGTTGCTCAAGTCAACGTGACCGCTAACAAAATCAGCGTGAAAGTGAGTTTCGAAAATGTACTTGATGCTGTGGCCATTCTTTTCTGCACGCTCCATGTAGGTATGGGTCTCGCGCAAGGGGTCAATAATGGCGACTTCTCCGTTGCTTTCAATGTAGTAAGCACCCTGTGCCAAACAACCGGTGTAAATCTGTTCGATGTTCACCTGAGCATTGGAAGGAGGATTAGAGGGGGTAGTTGCCGATGCAACCTTGTCCTTCTTGAAGAAATTGAATAGGTTCATATGGATGAGGATTAATTATTTTTTAGTTCTAAGTTGGCGCATGCCGCGCATTTTTTTTCAAAGTCAATAAAGAGTTCGGTACCCCGTCTCTTTGGATGCGACCATTCACAGTCGGCCATGTGCTTGATGTGAAAGTGGGGGGCAAACAAGTTTTGATACTCCTGGGCTGTACCGCCGTAGGGAGGCCCTTCTTGTTCGAAGTCGCGGTTAAACAACAAGCCCATCAAATGGCCTTCTGAAGCGAGCAACTGATACATTTTGCGCACATAAGCCGAGCGCATAAGAGGCGGCAGTGCACAAAAAAAGGTCTGCTCTAAGATGTAGTTGTATTCCCCTTCGTGAGCGAAGAAATCACCTTCAATTACCCGGATGCGATCCGTTTTATCAGCGTAACGCTCCTTCAAAGCATGGACCAAATCAGGAGCAATATCGATCAAGGTTACCTTATTGAATCCCTGTTCCAGCAAATAATCAGCTTCATAGGCATTGCCGCAGCCTGGAATTAGAATCGAGGCATTCTTATCGCTGATTCCATCGATGGCATGTACCAAAGCGGGTGAAGCGGCGTTCAAATCCCAAGCGGTTTCCCCTACCTGGTATTTGTTATTCCAAAACTCCTGACCATACGGCTGTTCAACCAAGGGTTCAGGTGCGCAGCACAAGTGCTCTTGTTTTTCCGTACTCATTAGGGTTTGCTATTGGATTGAGATTCTTTGATAGGGCCAAAAGGACCGTATTTGTGCTGCTTTTCAGAGAAAGCATCGGCATAGGGACCAAAGGGGTGGTCAAAATTCTTTTTGGACACATCGGGCCAATCGGCGCTGAGATCTTTGGCCGGGCGATCCAAACTATTTACATAGGCTGCCACATCCCAAGCTTGTTCGTCGCTAAGTTGAGGCGACTGATAGGTAGCACCCAAGGGCATATTAGCCTTTACATAACCGGCAAATCGGCTCAATCGGTACAATCCTGCCCCGTGGTTATAGCTGTGCTCTCCCCATAATGGAGGATAGGTATACTCGTTTCCTTCGGCGTTCATCACTCCTTGCCCATCAATACCGTGGCAACTGGCACACTTCACATCGTAAACAGCTTTTCCTTGTACGGGATCAGCCGGTCGATCCATGAAAGCCAAATTGTATATGCCTGCGCCTTTGGCTTTTTCGCCCTTAGACTGCTGTGAACCCACATATTGGATATAGGCCGCCATAGCTTGCATTTCAGCGCTCTCTTTGGCCGGTGCTACACCGTTCAAACTGCGCTCAAAACAATCGGCAATGCGTTTATAAATGTCTTCAACTGTGCCGCTTCTAGCGCGGAATTTGGGGTAAATAGCGGCTACCGAACCGTAATTGTTGCCCCAAGGCTGTGTACCCGCATTCAGATGGCAATTCTGGCAATTCAAGCCGTTACTCAACTGAGCAACAGAACCTTTAGGACCCAGATATTTGCTGGTGTGGGCTACCAGTTCTTTTCCATACAACAACTGCGTCTTGCGAGCACCTTCGGGAAGCTGATCTACATCTAAAGCTTTCCAGAGATCGCTGCTGGTATCTAATGAAGCATATTGAACCGGCTGACTCAATTTCCAAGCCAACATGGCTGAATCTGAAAGGGGTTCTTTATTTACATGAAACTCATATTTTGAGCCCCACAAGGTCCAAATGGTTATGGCCACGATACCCAGCACCATCAATCCCAAGGACCACAAGAGTCCAGCCATGGTTTTGACGAGCGATTCAAGTGATTTGGGATTCATAAGGCTTACAATAAGGTTTCTTTGATGATGATGTATACACCCATGATCAGCACAAACCAGCCAAAGGCAGGCTTGAGTTTGTCTCCGCTGATTTTCTTAGATAGTTGGGCTCCGAACAGAATACCTCCGACGGCAATGGCCGAAAAGATCATGAGGAAATTCCAGTCAATCACCTGTCCGGCTTGTCCTAGATCGCCTAAAAAGCCCAACAAGGATTTGGAAGCAATGATGATCAAGGAGGTACCCACCGCTTGCTTCATGGGCAGCTTAGCCAAGAGTACCAATGCGGGTATGATTAAGAATCCGCCGCCAGCACCCACCAAACCGGTGACCAAACCCACGACTAGGCCTTCAACGGTAATCAGCGGATAGTTGTAGGCGATTTCACCCGAATCAGCGGCTTGAGGCTTGCCTTTTCGGATCATGGAATAAGCCGCCAAAACCATGATGACGGCGAAAAGGATTAACAAGGCCATACTCTTGCTCATGACAAACGAGCCCATGGTCAATACCGTATCGGGAATCATAGGAACGATGTAATGGCGGGTGATGTACACACTGATGATGGAAGGTATACCAAACACAATAGCCGTACGCCAGTGAATATTACCCAAACGCATGTGCGACACTGAGCCTACCAAACTGGTCAAACCCACAATGAACAAGGAATAGGCGGTTGCCAGTACAGCATCTACCGAAAACAAGTACACCAATATGGGGACAGTAAGAATAGAACCACCGCCGCCAATGAGGCCCAATGAAAGGCCCATGGCTATAGCTCCAAGGTATCCGAATATTTCAATCATAATTACAAATTTGGAATGAAATTCAACAATAGTTAGTGACGATAGTTACACAAACTCATATTCGTAACCGTCGAGCTGAGACAAGACGTTCTGCGGCAGATCGGTGCAGGTTACTCGGCCTTCCACTTTGGGCTCAACGGGTGAGTGCTCTTTCAAATACTCGCGAATGACATCGTGCAAATAATCGGGCAGATCTACCGGATTCTCGACATTCTTGATGCGACACAACATATCTTCCGGATCGCCTTCGCGCTCACAAGCAATAACCTTATAACTGCGGTTGGGATCCATCGGTTCTCCGGCAATTTTAATCCAGTTGATGCGCTCACCCATAGGCTTCTCAGATGTAAAGTTCATCTCCATTCCCTTGAAGCGAACCACCCAACCACCAAAACGCTTGGCGGGATCGACTGAAAATACATTTTCCAATTCCTTTTCCAACCACTCTTTCAAGCGAGACCCCTTCACCTCACCCGAACGAGCTTGGCTATTTACAGGAAGCATAGACCATAGAAAATCATTGGTGATTTCCTGAGGCTGCTCGGGGTTCTCCACCACCAATGGAGGGCAGAAACGGAATCCGTTTGACAGGGCGATATCGGGCTTGAATTTCCAATGAACGGCATCTGTGATCAAGTTATCCATGGGATTTTCAATCACATAGTAACGCACCAAAGTGCTTTTGGTCTTGCCAATGACGGTGTCGAGCTCAGCCTTGTAGGGCTCGCGCATTTTGTCTACCAAGGCCTGCATGTCGGCATTGGGTTTGTATTGATCGGGATCAACATCGAGCAACTGATAGGTCTGGTCTTTGATCACGCCATCTTCTACCACTACGTCCAACTTGGCGACAAACGAACCGAATGCACCGGGCTCGGTTACCTTGGCATACTTGGCCTGAATGGGTTTGCGAACGCGCTCGTGGGTATCGGCACCCAAGATATAGTCAACCCCTTCGAGTTGAGGCTGATTGCCTAAGGCTATTTGCTGTGTCAAGCCCATGTGAGTAACGAGGAATACCATCGAACACTTTTCGTATTGACGCAGGTACTTGATGTACTTCGCTACATTCTCCAAGGGGTCGGTAAAGCGAATGCCTTTGCTATAAGCCGGAGACTGGCGCTTAGGCGTCAAGGGGTCGTTATAGCCGATAAAACCAATTTTAACTCCCGCCATTTGCTTGATCCAATAGGGTTGAAAAATCATCTCCCCGCTCAAATCTCCGCCATCGTGGTACATGTTGGCGCAGATTTTGGCCGAGTTATAACCGCCCAAGTCTTGCATCATCATTTCTTTACCGTAAACCACCTCCCAGTTGCCGGGCAGCATTAAATCATAACCTACCTCGTTGATCAGAGGCACAATGTTTCGGCCTTCACTTAAGGCGGCTACACCGCCTCCTTGAAAACAATCACCGCCGTCAATCACCACAGTATTTTCGGGATTTTCGTTGCGCAAGGTATCAATCATGGTTTTCAGAGTCGCAAAACCACCGCGCTTTTTATAGACAGGCTTTCCTTCCACCCAGAAGAATTCATCGTGAATGCCCAACTGGGAATGAATGTCAGCGGTATTCAAAATGGTAAAATGCTGAGCCTTTCCATTGCGAACGGCACTGGATTTCCCTATGCTAGCCGCATCGCTTCCGCAACCCTCAAGGGTTCCTGCCACGGCCCCACCAAAGGCCAATCCTAGACCCAAAGAAGAGGCCGACTTTAAAAAATCACGGCGGCCGCTGCTGGGCTGTTCGGTGTTTTCATCGCTGCATGACTGGCAGCTGCAGTGTGGTATATGGTAGATTTTTTTCATGTTAAAAATGGTAATTGAGCACCACGTTGTGGTGGAACACGTTGACTTTGTTGAGAATATACGAAGTTTTATCGTAGGTATCGGCTATGGCTTTTTTGTAGACCCCTAGCCATCCAATCTCTATTCCTTTGAAGAACCCTTCTTCAACCATGTAATAGATAGAGGCATTGGTTTGGCAATAGGCGGGGAAACCATATTTGTTTCGAGCCGCATCGTTAGCGTCTGGCAATTTATAGATTCCCACCCCTACTGATCCCGACCAGGGGTTTTCTTCGCTCAGAAATTGAACTACTGCGTTGTATGCATGAACATCGGCATAGCCCTCGTTTCGTTCGCGAGACATAAAAGTGTAAAACGGATCTCTGCCCCATTCTCGTGGCATCAAGTAGCGACCTTTGTCAGCAATACGGGTGTAATTCAACTGAAACTCCCAACCTGAATTTCGATGGTAGGCCAAACGGGTACTACCAACGAGGCTAGCCCCTTGACCTAGGTTCATGTACGCCTTATCGGGGTCAGGATTCCCCCCATCATTCAATACCTGTTGAGCCACGCCCATGGCATACCATTTGAAGTTGGCTTCAGATCCTTGATGCAAGGTGCTGACAAGCTCCAACATTTCGGTGTTGAATACATGGGTAACGGTTTGGTTCCAGGCTGTAATCTTAAGGCGAGTTCCCAGCTTTTGTGATAGCCCCGCATATAAAATATGAGCTTCAGGCATATTGCCTTTGTAACCCGAACGAGCACCCGAAGTGCTGCGACCCACACCATACAAACCAAACGATTCCTGGACCTTGAACCAACGAACGGTACTGCGTGGAGAAATCTCACTGACCCAACCCAACTCGATTTTTGTTTGCTTGCTGGGCTGCCAATCTGCCAACAAGCCTTGAACCAAAGTAGGGCGCATGCGTCCATCTTGGGGGTTGATAAATGGGGTTCTTATATGTTGCTTTCCAAACTTGACTTCAACATGCTCATCGCTATACTTCAAATACAGATCTTCCAAGCGATCCAAGTCGTGATGATTTCCAGGGTTTTCAACATCGAACAAACCTACCTCATAGCGGTTGGGCTGAGCAGCAGCCGTATCGGGAACTTGCAAATCACTGGAGATCAAATTGTATATGAAAAATCCAGAAATACCCAATTGCAAGCGGTGCAGCGGGGCGGTCTCATACCCTATCCCCATTCCGAATCCAGTAGCATGGTAATCGGTAAGTTCTCCTTTGTTATAGGTACCCATGGAGACGAAACGAGAGTGGCCGAAGAATTGCCCGCTTTGAAAAAAATGCTGCAGGCTAGTGGTATCTATCTCTCTATTTCGCTCAGTGTGGTGTATGTAACTATAATGCTGTGCTCGGCTGTGGCCAAACATGGCGAGTATACCCAAAACAAGAAGGCTGCGTTTTGCCATAAACAACAAAACTGCCCGATTTTTTTACACCCGTCAGTAACTTAGGTCACAATGCCGCCAACTTCGGAAATAATCGTTGGGCATTTTGGCTTGTCTGTGAAGCCAATTCCTCTATGCTACAACCCCACTTTTCAGCCATAGCTTGAGCGACCAATCGAACATAAGCAGGCTCGTTGCGTTTGCCCCGGTGGGGGACCGGAGATAAAAATGGGCTGTCGGTTTCGAGCACAATTTTATCGCGGGGAATACTGGCCAAACTTTCCGCCAATTTGGCATTTTTAAAGGTATATACACCTCCTATTCCTAAGTAGAACCCTGTCTTTATAATCTCGGTGGCGAGTTCATGGCTTTCTGAAAAACAATGAAACACCCCCCTAAGCCCTTCTTTGAGGTAAGGCTTAATGATTTCTATTGTGGCATGGGTAGCATTTCGAGTGTGCAAACAAATGGGAAGATTCCATTCGAGCGCTTTTTCAATTTGGTATTTCAAGGCCGCTTCTTGCCAAGGCAGGGTACTTTTATCCCAATATAAATCAAGACCTATTTCGCCTATCGCTACCCAACGGGAATGTGGCCCATCGGCGAACATGGCATCGAGTTCTTCCTTCCAATTTTCAAAAACGTCGCAAGGATGCAATCCCAACATGGCAAAACATAGGTCAGGATATGACTCTGTTAATTGTATCATTGGCGCAATCGATGCTCGATCAATGTTCGGCATGATGATGCGTGAGACACCGGCCTCCTTGGCTCGTTCAATGACTTCGGCTTGATCGCCTGACAACTGTTCGTGATACAGGTGGCAGTGCGTATCTATAAGCCTTAATTCCATTTAAGAGGTTCCTTGTTCAGGAAGGCTGAAACGCCCCTTTTACAATCGTCTGTTTCTCTGCTGCGCGCATTGACATCTTCGGCGTAATCCAAGGCTTCACCACGCGGCATTGAATGGGTATCTAATAGCAAAGACTTGGTCATAATGGCGGCTTCTAATGACACATTTTCCACCAATTGTTGAGCGTAGGCGCGAACTTCCGTCAAGAGAGTTTCGTCTGACACCACCCGATTGACCATACCAATCTCTTTGGCAGTTGCGGAAGAGATCACACCGCCTGATAATGTCAATTCACGAATGGCAGAACCCCTAATGCGTTTTCTGAGATATACGGACACCAAGGCAGGCACAAAACCTATTTTCACTTCTGGGAAACCGAATGTAGCCGAATCTGAAGCCCAAACAAAGTCAGCCAAATTCGCTAAGCCACAACCTCCTGCCAGCGCAGGACCGGCTACGGCAGCAATGACAATCTTTGGCATGAATAGAAGCTTATCAAAAACCACGCGCATGTTATGAGAATCTTCCAAATTTTGCTCATAATCAAATTGGCTCAAGTTCTTCATGTGCTGTAGATCAGCACCCGCTGAAAACACCGTTCCTTCTGATCTCAAAATGAGCACTTTGGCATCAGCCATAGCTCCAATCTGATCCAGTGTAGCATTCAATTGAGTCAGCATTTCTGGCCCTAAGGAATTACGCTTTTCTTCATGGCAAAGAACCATTTCGACAATCGCTCCAGACCGTTCTAATTTTACTAACTGACCCATAAAATCCAAATCTAACCATATAAGCGTGGAAATGAGAAAAAAGTTTGGCGAGTATGGTTAGAAAATACACCAGTGATAGCTCCAGCAACAAAGCTTCATAGACAGAGATGGAATCCAACTGCCAATAGTGAACAAGCTGACGGGGTATTTGACCCCATAGAAGTAAGAAAAATTGCATAGCTGCATCTTCGAATAGAAAAATTCCATCAGGTAAAAAAAGACCCATCCAAAACAGAGGAATGACTAGGACCAATACAGGGGCTAAACACATTGATCCTATCCAAAATCCCAATGAAAAGTACCCGCTTGAAAATACCAAGAGTGGAAAGGTCAGCACAGAACAAATTAGTGTTGTGCTTATCACTTTTAGACCTTTCCTCTTCCAAGGACCATTGGGCATGATGTAAAACAAAGCAGCAGTAGCTAAGTAACTCAATTGAAATCCCATATCAAAGGCATCTTGAGGCCTAATGACCAATTGTATCAACAGGGAAATCGGCCAAACGAGCTGAGGGTCGCTCGGGCATCGAAGAAAGGATCGCCCAATAACCGACCAAGTGATAAAAATAGAGGCCCTCAAAACAGAGGGTACCATGTGGCACAAAGCCGCATAGCCCCAGACAAAGGCTAACAAGGCTAGTTGCCCCCAGCGAACTGCTGTTAAGCTTAGGGGCAGTACACGAATCAAGCCTAGTAAACACTGAAAAAACAATCCAATATGCAATCCAGAGATGGCCAATACATGCATCAATCCTAAATCTTTAACTCGGCTGATTTCATCTTGGTCGAATTGACCTTTGTCGCCCAAAACCAAGGCCAAAGCCCAAGGCCTAACCTTCAGACTCGTTCGACGACATAGTCTAGTCTTAATTTCTTCTCGGAATCGGAACAACAAAGGCAGGGGTTGCCGACCATGAATTATGGGAGCTTTGTTTAAAAAAATGCTGTAGGCCTGACAACGATCCATACTCCAACGCGCATAACAAAAACGACCCGGTTCGTGCCCCCTGCAAACCAAAGGCTTGAGGTTAGCGGTGGGGATTTCAAACACAGCTCCCGCTTGAATCAAACCCTCTTTTACTTTCATTCGAAGCGGCGCTTCCAGTCCTTCTACTCTCACCAAATAAGTTGATTTGGATTCATTTATAGACTCCAAACATTGAGCCCATACAAGCTCTCCAAATGAGGCATGCCCTGACCTCGCCAAACTTTGAAAGCGTAAACTAGCCCAGGCCATACCTAATAAAATCAAACAGCCAATCAATGGCTTATTCATCTTGCGAAAGACCAACTCTACACCAATGACTACGGGCAGTATCCCAATACTTGCACGGTGCAATAAAGGCCAGTCTTCCGGATAAAAAAGGGATCGCGCGCAACATACACCCAGCAAAAAGGCAGCCGCGTGGAGAATGCGATTTCGAACTACTTCAGGGATTTGCATGGTGCAGCGTGAACTGCACCTGCCGCATTAAACCAGACGCTTCAGGTTGCGCAACAAGTCAGAGGCTGACTCATCTTTGCGCTTCCAATCGCATTCGGTATACCAGCGTTCAAAGACCTGGGCCGACCCAGGTGTACCGGCACGTACAAATTCTGTAATAAATAACCGAAAACGGGCCATGTCACCCCCAAACAAGAAATTGGCAAATTCGAAGCGACGAGACATAGACAAGGACATCAAAATGGCATCGGCATCAATTTCCTGCTCTTGGTTGGGCATTTCTGCCGTTTCAGCGGGGGCACTTTTCTGCAGCCCTGTAGTTTCTGCCGTTTCAGGTTCAGCTGCAGCCGACAAATCAGCAGTTTCTGCGATTACTACAGCTTCTTCCTCTACCCTTTCTTCTATGGCAGTTTCATTCTCGGTCTCTGAAATGGCCTCAACCAGAGAGCCACTTGACACGGGTTCGACGCCGATAGACTCTGTGACCATTTCAACCGAGACGACTGTTGGCAACTCTTCAACGGGAACAAATAAATCAGGCTCTGTCACACTTGAGTCCGGCTTCTGCTCTTCTGGTCTAGACAGGTCTGAATGTTCGACTTGAGCCACCCATTCATCCAATTCTGCATCACTTGGTGCTTGCGATTCCATGATGGCAAAATCCAATTCTAGGTAGAGCCGAGCGGCCAATGATTTTGTTCGCTCCATTTGCTCTACAGTTTGTGCTGTCTGCTCGCTGTTTGCTATACTTGCCAACTCGTTTAGCAAGCTTTGAATGGGATTGATAGCCTGTTCGTTCATTCGGAGGCTAAGTTACAACGAACTGCGCATTGAACATGAGAGACTTTACCTTGATCTACGGTTGTATGTTCGCTGGAAAAACCACCGAACTCATTGGCCAATACAATGCCAGCACGGTAGACAACCATGAGCGATTGGCCGTCAAGCCTTTGTTGGACAACCGGTATCAAGCTTCGAGCATCAATACACATTCTGGTTTGCAAATGCCTGGCCACCGCATTGCAAAAGCCGAAGAAATCTATACGTTAATCACCCCCTTTACCAAGGAATTGTACATAGACGAAGTGCAATTCATGGGGCCGTATGTGATAGAAATCATCGGTGAAATGATGATGAATGGAGTACGGGTCGTGGCCGCTGGCCTTGACAAAGACTACTTGAACCGCGATTTTGGGCCCATGAGAGCCTTGAAGAACCTGGCTACCAACCGAATTCAAGTATTTGCCAAATGCCACGTTTGTGGAGGCAAAGCCCAATACACGTACCGCCAATCAGACTCCAATGAATTGGTACTTGTTGGACATAACGACTCCTATCAAGCTCGTTGTTTGGAACATTGGGAAGAAGGCATGAAAGGCCGGCTGTAAATTCAGTTCAAAAAAACAAAGGCAGCAATAGGAGTAAATCCAACCCAAATCGATACCAGCGCATGGGCCGAAACCATGAAGGTCGAATAAAAACGCTTAGGTATCCCAATACGGTAATGCTCATTCCCCAATTGGACAAACCCAGCGAGGATCCTGCTTTCCAAGCAATGGCTAACACCAAAGCGATGGCCACAAACAGCATCGCCGCATTAGTCTTTTCTACAGCCCAAGGGTTAGGTTCTTTCATGCGCTGATCTTTATCCAATTCCAAATAAGCAAAGGCGAACACATTGAGCCAAACCAACAGCAAACAGGCGAAATAGAAGCCCCAAAGAGATTGCGTGGAATGAAGGAGAGGAACGAGCATAGTTCCCGCAATACCCAAAAGCATCAAAATGGGACTACCCAGTGAAGACCACGCGTGCTGAGTATGCCGCAAATAGGCATAGACCAACAGCACAAGCCCTACGGGCCAACCCAATTGAAAGGTATAAACGGAATCGGCAAACCCCAATCGACCCAGGGCCAAAAGAATCAACATAAGTCCGACCATGCCCCATGCGGAGGCAAACCAAAACCAACTATCAGGAACAATTGCTCCCATCTGCTTTCGTCTGTAAGCATCGCGTGAAAAATCCAACGAATAGACCAGAAGCACCGAGCCTACCACTCCTTGAAGCCAAGGAATTAGGAATTTCGATTCGGTTTGGGCGCCCAATTCTAGGCTCAAAAACCAAACACCGAGCACCAAAGCCGGAATCGGAATACCAAGAAGCTGCAATAGCGCTTCTCGCTTAAGCGTTTTTAAGGGCTGTGATTTTTCCAAGGCTAGGGAAAGAACGGCGTAAGCTCTCTTCGATGCCAGCCGTCATGGTCATATCGCTCATGGAACAAGTGCTGCAAGCGCCCACTAAGCGCAGGGTCACATCGAGCTCTTCAGAAATAGACACCAGTTCAACGTCGCCGCCGTCAGCCTGCAAATAGGGCCTAATGCCGTTCAATACCTGTTCTACTTCTTCGTGAGAGGGCTGAGCCATATCACAAAGATAATCAATTCTAGGACTGAGTAAATTGCTGAATGCTCAGAGCGCGGGCCAGTTCCTGAGCCGCCACCCTATAGGCCGATTGAGACGCATCGCTAGAATTAAGCAAGCCTTTGTCTGCCTTAAGCATCACCTCAGGATTCATAGGGATTTCTGCCAACAAGGGAACCTTATGAGCCTCAGCCAATTGCTTGCCCCCACCTTGGCCAAATAGGTAATAGCGCTTATCAGGCGCATCATCGGGAGTGAAGTAAGACATATTTTCCACGATACCTAGAATGGGCTTGGCAATACCGGGCAGCTGGAACATATCGATGGCTCTTCTCGCATCGGCCAAGGCCATTTCTTGAGGAGTGGTTACAATGACAACCCCCGAAAGCGGCGCGGATTGAGCCAAGGAAATTTGAACATCTCCCGTACCAGGAGGCAAATCCACGATCAGGTAGTCCAATTCTCCCCAATCTACATCTTGCAACAACTGTTTGAGCGCACTAGAGACCATGGGTCCTCGCCAAACAACGGCCTGCCCGGGAGCGGTCAAAAAACCAATGCTGAGCAACTTTATTCCTTGGCGTTCCAAGGGCACCATGAGGTTTTTACCCCCTACTTCGCGCATCTCGGGAGCCTCATGAACACCAAATAAGGTAGGCACAGACGGACCGTAAATGTCGGCATCCAACAGCCCAACTTTGGCTCCAAGGGAGGCCAAATTCAGAGCCAAAGAGGCCGCAACTGTACTCTTGCCTACCCCTCCTTTTCCGCTTCCAACCGCTACAATGTGTTTGACACCTTTTAAATAGTGCTCATTCTCTTCTTTAGGCTGGACGCGGCTTGTAGCGTGGATACGAACCGGTATGTTTGGATCAACCATGACCCGAATGGCATTCTTACAAGCCTGAACCAGCATATCTTTCATGGGACAAGCAGGGGTGGTCAAAACCAAATCAAACGCAATTTCTTCGGGACCAAATTCCAGCTTCTCAATCATACCTAAGGTGACCAAATCTTTCTTCAGATCGGGGTCCTCCACATGACTCAGGGCATGCAAAATTTTATCCTTACTCAGGTCGCTCATTTGAACAGATTAACAAGCCGGGCGAAAAAGCGTTTTTCAAATTCCCAGAAATATCGACCTTGGCCAAAGGCGAATCCATAGATTAATAAGACCAAATTGTAAACCGGAAGAACGGCTATATAATAGACGAAGTCCGAATACCAATGATCTCCGAGCAAGGGCAAGGCAAATCGTTTGAGGTACACAACCGTCGAACCTGTCAAAGCAAAAACACATAAAATGAGTAAGACTTGACTGCGGGAACGAACCTTCCAGCGCTCTTGTAGACGGTTTAAAAAACTCACCTTGCAAAGGTAGCACAAAGCCAAGACCTTTGTCCCATGTTAGAAGCCCAATCCCTTCATTTGATCCCTTTGCCCATTGGCGAAAACAGTTGGAACCAAATGGACTCGGCGCTACTCAATCAAACCTTGCAACAACTCAACGTTTGGGTGGCCGAAAACGCCCGAACCCTGAGGCGTTTTCTTTCGGCGCGAAAACTGGGTATTGATTTGGACAAGCTTCAGATTTGCGAACTCACGCGAGATACAGATGACAAAGATTTGACAGCCTTTCTAGACGCTCATCGATCGAATGGGCCCATTGGGTTGTGCTCAGAAGCCGGCTTGCCTTGCATTGCTGACCCCGGCAGCCGCATCGTCAATCTTTGCCATAAACGCGGTATGCGCATTCATCCGTACATAGGTCCCAGCAGTATTCTACTGGCTCTTTCTGCCAGCGGATTACACGGCCAAGCCTTCACGTTTCACGGCTACGCTCCAGTGAAAACCGAAGATTTACAAGAACATTTCCAAGGCCTAAACAAAAGCAAACACCAGGCACACAGCCACTTATTTATTGAAGCCCCCTACCGCAGCGACCGCTTTTTAGAGATGGCCACCAAGCACCTTGACGGGGATTGGTACTTATCAGTCTCGAGCGACTTACAGGGAGAGAACGAGCGCATCCAAACCCGAAGGCTGAGCGAATGGAAAAACCACCTAAACAGCTTGGGCAAGGTACCCTGTCTATTTGTTTTGGGTCAACCTAGCCCTCGTTAATCAGGTTTTTGTAAGGCATTTCAAAGACCAAACAGATGTTGTACTTTCGCGGCATCGTAAATCGCTTTCAATGAAAGACATTTTTGAAAAAATAGAATCGCGTATGGGTCCCTTGGGGATGTATGCCGATGACTCACACGGCTATTACACCTTCCCCAAGCTGGAAGGTCCTATTGGCCCTCGCATGGTTTTTCGCGGTAAAACCCGCCTGAATTGGTCTTTGAACAACTACTTGGGATTGGCCAACCACCCAGAAGTGATGCAAGCTGACGCCGATGCTGCCCAGCAGTTTGGCATGGCTTACCCCATGGGTGCTCGAATGATGAGCGGAAACTCGAATTACCACGAGCAACTTGAACAAGATTTGGCCTCCTTCATTGGAAAGCCTGATGTGATTTTGTTGAACTACGGGTACCAGGGTGTATTGAGCGCTATTGACGCCTTGGTTGACCGCCACGATATCATCGTTTATGATGCGGAATCACACGCCTGCATCATTGACGGAGTTCGTTTGCACATGGGTAAGCGTTTCGTGTACACCCATAACAACATGGAGAGCTTGGAGCAACAGCTCAAACGCGCCACTCGTTTGGCTGAGCAAACTGGGGGAGCCATTTTGGTTATCACCGAGGGTGTATTCGGGATGAGCGGATCTCAAGGAAAATTGTCGGAAATAGTCGCCATGAAAGAGCGCTACAATTTCCGTTTGTTTGTTGATGACGCCCACGGATTTGGCACAATGGGTAAAACCGGCGCAGGTACTGGAGAAGAACAAAATTGCATGGACGGCATCGACGTCTATTTCTCAACCTTTGCCAAATCAATGGCCGGTATTGGAGCCTTCATCGGCTCTACGCCCCAGGTGATTAAATTCTTGCGCTATAACATGCGCTCTCAGATTTATGCCAAAGCGCTTCCTATGCCATTGGTTATTGGGTCTATCAAGCGTTTGGAATTGATTCGCACTCGCCCTGAGTTGAAAGACAACTTGTGGAAGATTGTGGACGCCTTGCAAAACGGTTTGAGAGAAGCTGGATTCAACATAGGTGTCACCACCACTCCAGTAACTCCTGTATTGTTGAACGGAACCATTCCGGAAGCCACTCACATGACCCACGACCTGCGCGAGAACTACAATATCTTCTGCAGCATTGTGGTGTATCCCGTAGTTCCTAAAGGCGTCATCATGTTGCGTTTGATTCCCACAGCGGTACACAGCTTGGACGATGTGGCCGAAACCATTTCCGCCTTCAAAGCCATCAAAGGCAAATTGGACAACGGCGAATACCGTCAGGAGAAACTCGCACAGTTTCAATAATCGCCAATCAGAATCCTCGTTTGAGGAATTTTGCCAAGCATTAGCTCCATGAAGCTCCCAATTTTGCTTCATGAACTTCAAAAACTCTACAAAAAAGCCAGTCTCAGGACTGGCTTTTTTCTTGAGCGCCATTTGCATCGTTTGGATAGCCTGGCCAGATCGCATTGGAGCCATTCCCGAATTCCACACTGACTCCATTACGGAGGTTAAGGGTCGACAATCACTCTCTCGGGAATTTCCCCAAAAGTCCTACTTCAAAAACCCCAAACCACGCAGACCAAATCCACCATACGCCCAGCGACCGATGACAGAGCCCCGCTTCAGCCAGCCCCCCGCTCTAGTCATTGACATCAATGAAGCTGACTCAATAGACTGGGTTCAAATTCCCGGCATTGGGCCGAAAACAGCGAAGAGGATTGTTGCATCCAGAATCAAGATGCACGGCTTTTATTCAGCCCAACAACTGCTAGAAGTGTACTATTTCGACAGCAATTTGCTGCATTCTAACCGCGTCCAATTTCGAGTAAAACCACAATCATGGAAGGGATTAAATTGGGATAGTTTGCAGAGCAAACAAGATTTGTTCCACCCCTATTTATCGGCCTCACAACGCAATAGCCTTTGGGCTTACAAGTGTCAGCACCCTGACTTTCACCCCAAACACAGTCCTAGACCCCTTTGCATAGACAGCCATACATGGAACAAACTCAAACCCTATTGGATGTAAGCAAACAATTGCAACATACTGACTGAAATCAGTCTTTTTACGCTGTCGGCTTGCCTATCTTTGGAACATGCAACCTCATTTTCAGGAAACAGATAGCACACAGATGGTGCGTCAAACGGTCAAAGACTTTGCCGAGCGTCAAGTGCGTCCACATGTCATGGAATGGGATGAATCTCAGCAATTTCCTCGACACGTGTTCTCAGCCCTTGGTGAATTGGGATTGATGGGCGTTTTGGTGCCCGAGGTCTACGGCGGAAGCGGCTTGGGCTACCAAGAATATGTAGCCGCTATTGACGAATTGGCTCAGGTTTGCGGCTCCATAGGTTTGAGCATGGCGGCTCACAACAGCCTCTGCACGGGTCACATATTACAATTTGGATCTGAAGAGCAGAAAATGCGCTGGTTGCCCAAACTCGCATCGGGAGTACATCTGGGAGCATGGGGCTTGACAGAAGCGAACACAGGCTCAGATGCCCTTCGCATGCAATGCGTAGCTAAAAAAGAAGGAGACGAATGGGTCTTAAACGGAGCAAAGAACTGGATCACACATGGAATCAGCGGTGACATTGCCGTGGTGTTAGCTAGAACCGGTGATCTTCTTGATTCTCACGGCATCACAGCCTTTGTTGTAGAAAGAGGAACCCCTGGATTTTCAGGAGGTAAAAAAGAAAATAAACTCGGTATGAGGGCCAGCGAAACAGCTGAAATGATCTTCCAAGATTGCCGAATTCCCGATAGCCAGCGATTGGGCAACATAGGTGAAGGCTTCATTCAAGCCATGAAAGTACTCGATGGAGGGCGCATAAGCATCGCGGCATTATCGCTGGGCATAGCCAAGGGAGCCTATAAAGCAGCCACTCAATACTCAAAAGAGCGGGAGCAATTTGGAAAACCCATTTCACAATTCCAAGCCATCGCCTTCAAACTAGCCGACATGGCTACGCGTATTGAAGCGGCCGAGCTGTTAACCTTGCAGGCAGCCGACATGAAAAACAGAGGCCAGAAAATGACCAAAGAAAGCGCCATGGCCAAATACTATGCCAGCGAAGTTTCGGTCTATTGTGCCAATGAAGCCGTGCAAATTTTTGGCGGTTATGGGTACACCAAAGATTTCCCAGTTGAGAAGTACTACCGCGATTGCAAGCTGTGTACCATAGGCGAAGGAACTTCAGAAATCCAAAAACTGGTAATTTCACGCTCTGTTTTACAGGATTGATTGCATTTATACTTCACTAATTCGTATATTTGCAACCCCAAAAACAAAGAAAAACATGCTCGTAATCAACGTAAAAGAAAACGATTCGTTAGAAAAAGCACTGAAGAAATTCAAAAAGAAGTTCGAAAAGACTGGTGTCGTAAAAGAATTGCGTAGCCGTCAAGCTTTCGAAAAGCCTTGCGTAACGAAGCGTTTGCAACGCATCAAAGCTGCTTACAAACAGCAGATGCAGACTCAGCACAACGAAGCATAAGCGTTTTCAACGCCGCCATATTTGTCACCGTAGCTCGGCTGCGGTGACTTTTTTTTGCCCAAATCTCAAGCCACTTTTCTCCCCTATTTTTGAATTATGCTAGAGGGGCTTGAAGGTTTCATACATTATGCGCAACACAATCAACGATTGAGTGCTCATACTTGCAAGGCCTACCAAACTGATCTGCAACAGTTCATTCCATTTGCCAACGAATTCGGCATTTCAGCTTGGCAAGAACTCAATGCCGCGAGTGTAAGGGCATTCATGGCCTCTTGCATGAAAGAGGGTCTATCGGCCAGAAGCATTCACAGAAAAGTTTCCAGCATACGAGCCTTCGTTCGGTACGCCCGTAAAACCCAACTGCTCTCGCATGACCCCTTGAGCGGGATCCAATTGCCCAAAATGGCTAAAAAGCTGGTCCAAGACATACCCAGCCACGATCTCTGGAATCTCTTCCAGCATTTCCCCTGGGAAGAGCAAGAACAAGGCTTGAGAGATAAGTCATTGCTGCTGACTTTGTACACCACAGGCATTCGACTCAGCGAGCTAATCTCATTGAACATCAGAGATATCGACTATTCTCGAAACACCCTATCGGTAACTGGGAAACGAAACAAAGTACGGCTCCTACCCTTACACCCCGAATTGAGAGACTATCTGTTGGAATTGACGAATGGAAAAGCAGCCAGCGAACCGCTATTCCAATTAGATTCTGGGAAACCGCTTTACCCTGTTTTTGTTAACCGATTGGTCAACCGATATATCAAGCAATTTTCAGATGCTTCCAAAACTAGTCCACATGTACTGCGGCACAGTTTTGCTACCCACATGCTCAACAATGGTGCAGAATTGCTGGCAATAAAAGATCTACTGGGCCACAGCGGCCTCAATGCCACGCAGATTTACACCAAAAACAGCTTCGAAAAACTGAAGTCCATGCACAAGTTGCACCCGCGCAAATAAGCCCCACTCTCCATCGTCTTGGCCTAGCTTTCAGCATCTGCGACTTTGTCGTTTTCAGAAACGAATTGAACGAAGGGAATTGGAATTACCAATTGAGAAGTTGAACTTGAGAATAGAAAGGCACAGAAAATGCCTAAGTCGCTCTGACGTTTGAGGGCTCTTCATGGGTCCAACTGACAACAGAAAGGCTCTTTTTGTCTCACTTAATCCCTTTAATCCCATGGAAATTATCATTCAAAGCAGCCATGTAAAACCCAGTGACAGACTCGTAAAATTCGCCAAAATGCAAGTAGAGCATTTGACTCAATTTTACAAAGATGCCATTTCCGCGACCATTTTTTTCAAACTAGAGAATGAGAAAGATGGCCTAAACAAACACGTTGAAATTCGCTTACACACCCCCAAACACGATGTGTTCGCAAAAACTCGATCGAATCGCTTCGAAAAGGCCATTCGCTTGAGCAACATAGCCGTACGACGACAACTTCGAAAATTAAAAAAGGGGCGCTAGCCCCTTTTTTTATATCGTCGCAATTACCTTCAGTTCAATCGCAATGGGTGTGGGTAGACAGTTAATTTCCAGCGTAGTTCGGCAAGGTGGATTTTCTCCGAAGTACTCGGCCCACAAACGGTTGTAGGTAGGGAAATCATCTTTCATGTTGGTTAAGAAAACCGTTACATCAACAATGTTGGTCCAAGCACTACCCGAAGCCTCAAGAATGTAACGCACATTTTGAAACACGCTGCGGCACTGAGTCTCAATGTCGTAAGACACAATCGATCCCTGATCGTCTAATTCGACGCCGGGAATAACCTTGGTACCCTTTTCACGGGGACCAACCCCTGAAAGGAACAACAAGTTCCCTACTCGCTTGGCATGTGGGTATAAGCCTACTGGCTCTGGTGCTTTATCACTGTTCAAACTTTCGCTGCTCATGCAACAAAGATAGCCCCTCAATTTCGAACCTCTTGGTGCATAAATTCGATCCCGTTACTAGCTAACATTGGCAGCAAATCTTCATACCAGTAAACGCTCATGGGTCTATGCAATCCCGGCTGTAAACCCGGTTTGGTCATCGCCAATTCAACGGCCATAGCCAAGGTTAATCCTACCGTTTTAGCCATGGCCGTGCGCGCTACTGAAACGCCATTGACAATCAAGCTGCTTTGGTAACCTTGACGATTGGTTTTTACCCGATGTACCATAATGACTTCATCGCGGTCACCGCTTTCCAACTTCCAAGCGGGCTCTAGGAGAGCCAATAAACATTCAGCGGGGATACGACTAGGCAAAGCATCGTTCGAATCCAAGGGAATGGCCTGAATACGCCTCTGGGTCTCCGCTGAAACACCAGGGGTCTGAATCGCCCAATCTTCCATCGAATCAAATCCAGAAAACTGACGAAAGGCTTGCTGGTAGGTTTGCACAGAATCGGGCCAATCGGCCTTATCTAACACCCATCCCCATTGAACCAATTGTTGCCAAGCTTGGCAAAAATGATCCCGTCGAAGAGTTCCTCTTAACACGGTTTGCGCGCCCTCCAAACCGTAGGCATCGATATAGGCCAAACTATCTCGGTTCGGATAGGCTTGCAAGGTCCCTGTACCTTCTACCTGAATGGAGCGAAAAGCTTCAAAAACCCTTTCGCCCGCACAGTTCTGCACTTGACCATTCTCTAGCCAGGTAGAAATCCCCCCCTGGCCGGCGCGAATCACATTCATGGGATTCCAAGTGAATTTATATTGCCATGGATTACCCAAACAGTCCTCAAGTCGGACCAATCCGCCGCAATGACTTTCGAACGATTCGATCTGTTCCCCTTTTTCTCTCAATTGGTCCAAGAGTTGTAGCGCTGACAAATGATCTATACCTGGATCTAGCCCCATTTCATTTAAGAAGTGCAATTTCTTGAGCTTAATGTCAGGCTCGAGCGCTCGCATCTCATCGCTCTCATAAGAGGCCGTGGCGAAATTCACCCCTGAGGCAAGCGCCAACTTAGCCAAGCTTATGTGCATGCTAGCCGGCAGCAAACTTATGACCCATTGACAAGACTCAACCAGGGTCAACATAGCCGCAATATCGTTCACATCACCCGTCAGGTAGGTGACTTCAGACCAAGTTCCAAAACCCTCCTGAAGGGGTTTCAAATTCCGATCCATCACCCAAACTTCGGCTCCTAGTGACTTGGAGCGTTTGGCCAAATATTCGATGGCGAAACCCGCGCTTTTTCCTGCGCCGACAATTAAGATGCGCATTGGCTTTTTACCCATGTACCCAAAGGTATAAAACTTTAGCTACGGCGGGCCATCTCAAACACCAACAAAGCGGCAGCTACCGAAACATTCAAGCTATCGACCGAACCTTGCATGGGAATTTGGATATTTTGGCCTTTGCCTTTCCAGAAATGGGAAACGCCTTCGTGCTCGGTTCCAATGACCACCGCACAGCCCGCTCCTAAATCAGCCGTCCAAAACGACTCTGATTGTTCCATAAAAGTGCTGTAGAGACGCAGCTGCTTAGACTTTATCTCCTCAAACGCTTCTTGGGCAGAAACCACCCAGATGGGAACCGAAAATACTGAACCTACCGAATTGCGAATCACTTGAGAATTGTACACATCGACCTTGGGATCACAAATCACTACTCCCTCAATTCCAGAAGCATCAACACTTCTCAAAATGGCACCGAGATTTCCTGGTTTTTCAACCGACTCTACTACCAAATATCGACCCTGCGGGGAAAGCGCAAAACTCGAGGCTTGGGGCTGCCGGAGAACAGCCAAGGCTACTTGGCCACTTTTTCTAATGACCAATTGGGAAAACAAAGAAGAATGCAACTCATATTGCGACGGAAATCGAGACGCCAACTCATGAACTTCTAATCCCAGCTCATCAGACTGAATCCAGTGAAGCGGTTCGCAGCCACCGCGCATAGCGCATTCAATTTCATGCACGCCCTCCACCAAAACCACCGAATCTTGCTTGCGCTTTTTGCTTTTCTCCAACCACAATTTGCACTGCTTGAAGAAAGGGTTGTGGGTGCTGCTAATGGCTTGCATATCAGGAGGCGTCATCCCCACTGAGCCAGTCTGAATGGGTAGCGTCCGTTTTGCTTCGGGTCCAAAGGGCGAAAACGAACAAAAACAGGCCATTCAACAGAATTTGCATAGGCCAACCCGCTAACAATTCAGATGGGCTTCCTGGATTGCTTTTTTCAATGGCACCCATAATCTCGTCTTTGGTTGCCTCGTCTAAGGCGTTGCCGAAGGCTTCAAAGCCCTTAGCTGTGCTTTCCAAGAGTATACTTTTGGTTTGGCTGTTCAAACTCGTATCAACCAAGTTGTACAGCAGCAATTCCGAGCAAACCGAAAGAAAGGTCGCGACGGTCAACACCAACAAACCACTCAGTAAGGCTTTGGCATACCCAAATTCAGAGCCCCACATTTTGCGTTCAGTCGTTCCGGCCCAGACTACACCGAGCATGAGCAAAGCAAAGGAGCCAAACTGATAGGTTGGGGCAAAGCGAATTTCCCAATGCTCCAAGGTATACAAGGTGAATTTCACCATGAAGAGCACCGCTCCTGTTAAAAATCCGTGAAAAACGGCAGGCCGTTTCCAAATGGGCAATGAAGGCATCATACCCTTACTCCTTTCCAAACACCCGCGCAGACAGTACCCACAATGCGGCCTTTCATCGGCTGATTTTTATAAGGTACATTGGCCGCTGTACTCGAGCTATTCTCTCCTACCATGCTATTTCCTTCGGCATCAAACAAGGTCAAATGAGCGGCCTGGCCTACCTGAAGACTAAGGGGTTCCAACTCACAGAATTTCCTAGAGCCTCGGTGCAGGCATTCTACCAATTGATCCAAATCCATGTGAGCATTGGCCTTGAGTAAGGCTGGCCAAAAAATTGGCAATGTCGCTGCACCATAGGGAGAGTAGTCAAATTCTACCAAACTCGATTCGATATCTTCGGGGTGATGATTGGAAATAATGGCATCAATGGTGCCGTCCTTCAAACCTTCCCAAAGGGCTAGGCGATCTTCTTCGCTCCTTAGTGGCGGAAGAACTTTGAAACACTCATCGAACCCTTCCAAGGCAGAATCAGTGTCCAATAAATTCAGGACTGGAACCGCAGCCCAAACCGGCAAACCCTCGGCTTTCGCTTGACGGATCAACTCCACTGATTCTTTGCAGCTGATAGCCAAAACACGAAGAGAAGCACCCGTGTAGCGCACCAACTCCAAATCGGCTTGCAATTCCACGAATTCGGCCATCGACGGTATTCCTTTCAAGCCCAAACCTGCATTCACTTCTCCCTCGTGCATCTTCGCTTCACCCACCCAGCCGCTCATACAGGGATGAGACCAAACTGACAGGTTCAGAGAATGGGCATATTGAAGCGTTTTCAAACGAGAAGACAAACGAGGACTCGAGTGAATGCCGTCACAAAAAGCATGAGCACCGGCTTGTTTCAGCAGATGCATTTCGCTTAACTCTTTACCTTCTCCCGATTCAGAGCTCAAGGCCAGAGGAAGAATCTGACAGGCCAGGTTTCGGCTTCGCTCCAATACCGTAGAAATGGTTTCGGGCATATCAGACTGGGGCTTGCGGCCACATAGGGCAAGCACTTGGGTAAATCCCGCTTCTTGAGCCGCGGCACTAGCTGATTCCAGCGATTCCTTCCATGGCTCTCCCGGATCGGGAATGCGAACAAATGGATCCACCCAACCCGGACTTAACCAGGCTGATTGACCGTCAATTACTTGGTCAGAGGGGGTGGAAATATTCGGTGAAATCTCGGCAATTACCCCATCTTCCACCCTCACATCACATTGCTGCGCGTGAAAGGGACTGTTCGGATCGGATATGCGAATGTTTCGAAAGGTTAGGCTACGGCTCATTACGTTCTTTCAAAAATACGAAGACTGATTCGATTGAAAGGAACAAAAGCGCCAAGCCTAACAACAGAGCCGTCCAAGATATGAACCTAGACCCATCATCCGCCAAACTTGCCCAGGGGGGCAATTCTTTGCCATTGCCTTTGGCGAGACCGTTGACTCTCGGGAGTCTAGGTTCATTCAACGCAATCACCTTATTATTACCCGAACCCTGAAGGTCATACAAACCGGGCTTCATCTGTTCTTGATTCAGTGGCAATTCCCACTGGCCCGCCCTCTTTCGCATTTCAGGAACTAAGCTATCGGAAACACCGTTCAAAATCCATTTGGATGGGGCCGCTGATTCGGGTTTTATCGAGCCAATGGGCAAAACGCTTTGCGGCCCCAAAACTCCGTACAAGGGTCCATCTGCCCAAGCCAATTGAAGAGCAGGCATTCCCCAAATAGCAACAGCCCACGGTGATGAAACAAAATCAGCTTCACAACCTCCTAACCAAAGAAATACGCGCCCCATCCCCTCGCGTCGAAGCAAATACAAGGGTGAACCCCTCTCCGTATTCAACAAGAGTTCCCACTGGCCTAATGCTTCCAAACTAGGCACCTGAGCCACTTTAAAAGACGGCAATTTTCGGTTGAAATTCTGGCCCACTTCGCGAAACACATCACGGAATAATGGATGTTCAAGACCCGAAGCTGATAGCCCTTCCAAGTCAGCGACACTGGCTTTTGCGTGAAAATCGGCGTTCAGCAATTTTTCTGCCGACTCAAGGTCCAAGCAGACCACGGTTGCGCCTTGTTGCAGAGAAGATTGTATCGACTGCCATTCCTTCTGATTCGCCGATGAACCTGATAGGTAAGCCAAGTCAATATCTGTTTCGCTACGCTCAAAGCCATCATACGAATTCAACCAGCGCTGAACAAAGGGATGATCCCCAAGGCTCTTCACTTTCAATTTGGGTTGTTGGGGCGCCGCCAAATACAATCGATCATCAAAAGTCCAACCCGATGAGGAAAGTTGAAACCAAGCCCCCTTAGCGGGAAGGGCCCCCTGAAAAATAGCCTCAGCCCAGTCTTCACCGCGTTGATTAATTTCCAAACCCTGCATGGGCTTCCCATTCGCATCATTCAGCGTCAATTCGGGTATGGCATCCGATTCGTTGAACCCTTGTAATCCCAATCTAACCTTGTAGGCAGGACCATCTTGGGAATACCATCGGTACACCGTATCTATTTGGGCATTCTGTTTGGGCACTTCTGACCCATACACCAAGCATTGCACGGCCGAATCCTCGAATTGACCGTAGGCATCACAGAGGTAGTAAAAACGAGCATCGGGGTCGCGCATCTCTTGAGCATAGAGTCGAAATTGCTGGGAAGACCAGCGAGGCCATTCTTGACCGTAAGACTGAATCTTGCGTTTGAGCTGCTCAGCAGATAAAAACTGTGAGCCCCACTGGGGTAGACAAAAAAGCGCATCTTCTGGAGCGGCCGACAACCATCGACTCAATTCTAGCTTGGCTTTTTCTGCCAATCCAGATTCTCTCATGCTACCACTCTGATCAATGGCTATGTGATAGCGTTTAGTTGGCGCATTGACGGATTTCTGCATGGCCCATAAAAAACCCAGCACCAAACACAGCATGGCCAAACTGCGAAAGAGCAATAGCCATCTATGGCGCAAACGTTCTGGATTTTGGCCCGATTGTGTGAGCCTCTTCAGGCGATGAACACCCGGAAAAAATAAGGTTTTGGAACGTCGAATCTGCAACCAATGAATCAACAATGGCAACAAGACCAACAACAAAGCCCAGGACCAAGTTTGCTGCAAAAATGCCATGCTTTGCTCCCGGCTGAATTATCGACTATGGGAACAACCCGTTCAAGGTTGATTGTACTTGATCTATGATCTTCGCATAATCGTCAGGGTTCTCTTGGAAATTCATGTCGTCCACATTAAAAATCAAGAGTTTCCCTTTGTAATCGCTGATCCAGGCTTCGTAGCGCTCATTCAATCGCTTCAAGTAATCCAAGCGTATAGCATCTTCATACTCTCTACCGCGCATTTGAATTTGGTCCACCAACTTGGGTATTCCCGCACGCAGATAAATCAACAAATCAGGGGCTTCAATCTGCCCCGATATGGCCTCAAACAACTGCCCGTAATTTTCAAAATCACGGGTACTCATGAGACCCATAGAATGCAGATTGGGAGCGAAAATATGGGCGTCTTCGTAAATGGTGCGGTCTTGAATAACCGTTTTCTTGCCTTTGCGAATGGCTTGAACATGGCGCCAACGAGTGGTTAAGAAGTAAACCTGCAGGTTAAAACTCCAACGTTGCATGTCTTCGTAGAAGTCTGAAATGTATGGATTGTCATCCATGTCTTCCAATTGCAAGTCCCAATTGAAACTCTTGGCAAGCATATGGGTCAAGGTAGTTTTACCTGCACCGATATTACCTGCTACCGCTATGTGTTGAGCCATAATGCAATAATAGGCAGGCGAGCAAACCCGCTGCAAATCTTCACAAAACAAAAGTTTTACACACCAGTAGGCACCCATTCGGCATCCTAGCGTTGTACCTTTGAAAGGTGAATCAAACAAGTCCCAAACCCTCCCAATGGAAATTGTTTCTCCGCCTTTTAGACATGGCAAAATTCCAACGGAGGCTCATGGCGTTTGCTCTTCTGTTAACCTTGCTCCAAAGCGCCATGACCGCGCTGCAGCCTGTTTTGTACCAGCATGGTATTGACAATGTCATCTTAGCCGGAAACTTCGACCAACTCGGGAGCTTTTCATTGATCCTGTTGGCTTGGTTAATCCTTCAAGCGGGTCTAGGGTTTTTGAATTCTTATGTAGGGGAGCGCATAGGCCAAGCGGTGATTCTCAAGTTGCGCCAATACGTTTACGAACACCTCACTCGTCTCCGTCTATCTTTTTTTGACAAAACCCCAGTAGGCACCGCCGTTACGCGCAGCATAAGTGACATTCAAACCATTACCGACCTCTTTTCGTCGGGCATCATCACCATAACAGGTGATAGCCTTCAAATTATCATCATTTTGGCCTGCATGTTCAGCATGAACGTAGGATTGACCTTACTGACCTTGTCGGTAATTCCCTTGCTCTTATTGGCCGCCAATCGTTTCCGCAAAGGCATTCGAGATAGTTTTCAGGACGTTCGAACTCAGGTTTCTCAGTTGAATGCCTTTCTTCAAGAACGCATCACAGGCATGTCTATTGTTCAACTCTTCAACCGCGAATCAATCGAAGCCAACAAGTTTGAATCTATCAATGCCGAGCACCGTGATGCGAACATTCGAAGCATCTTCTACTATGCCATTTTCTTTCCTCTGGTAGACGTTCTAGTAGCCATTTCTTTTGCCCTTATCGTATGGTACGGTGCAAAAGGAATGCTCCACGAAGAGATGGCTTTCGGTGAATTGATGGCCTTCATCATGTTCATCAACCTGTTTTTTCGCCCCGTACGAGCCATTGCTGACCGCTTCAACAATATTCAAATGGGTATAGTTGCGGCTGAGCGCATCTTTCAATTGATCGACCAACAAGAGTACTCCGAACCTGAACACGGAGAAACGGCCCTTCGATTGAAAGGCGAAATCTCTTTCGATCAAGTATGGTTTGCCTACAACGACCAACAGTGGATACTGAAAGGAATTGACTTTCATGTTCAGCCAGGGCAGACCTTGGCATTGGTGGGGCACACCGGGTCTGGTAAAACAACCATAGCCAATTTGGTTAGTCAGTTGTACAAGCACCAAAAAGGAAGCATTCAATTGGATGGTCGCTCAATCAATGATTGGAATTTGCGATCCATTAGACGACAAATTGCCTTAGTTCTTCAAGACGTTTTCCTCTTCTCTGGATCCATAGAAGACAATATTCGTTTGCATGACGAGCAATTGCCCACTGAGGCTATCAAAAAAGCTGCCATGCGAATTGGAGCCTACGATTTTATCAATAAACTTCCCGGCGGATTCGAATACAACGTCATGGAGCGCGGCCTGTCTCTGTCTTTGGGGCAGCGCCAATTGATTTCTTTCATCAGAGCGCTTGCTTTCGATCCCAGTATATTGGTATTGGATGAAGCTACTAGTGCCATTGATTCTGAAACAGAATTGTTGATTCAACGAGCTATTGAAACGCTATTGCAAAACAGAACCGCCATTATTATTGCCCATCGCTTGAGCACCATCAAACACGCCGATCAAATCCTGGTTTTGGATAAGGGCGAAATCGTGGAAAGAGGCAGCCACAGTGAGTTACTAGCTCAAAAAGGCACTTACGCCCAATTGTACACCACACAACTTCAAAACCAGAAGGACTAACAAGGCCTCCTTTACCCAAATTTTTTAATAAAAACGGGCCTGCCACTAGCCCTAAAAGAGGCTAAGGCATTCAGGGAATCTTCATCTCCGTTAACACCATTATGGGTTCAATGAAGCCATAAAAAAGGGGCCCATTGCTGGGCCCCTCTCACACAATCATAGAATGTAGGCGTTAGGCCTCTTCTTCGGCATAGCGAACCGCCATCAAGCGATCGTATTCCTCGCGAGAACCCGTCACCACATTTTGGAAGCGACGCATACCCGTACCGGCAGGAATCAAGTGACCCACGATAACGTTCTCTTTCAAACCACGCAAATCATCAATCTTACCGCTGATAGCAGCCTCGTTCAAGACTTTGGTAGTCTCCTGGAACGAAGCAGCACTCATGAAGCTACGAGTACCCAAGGAAGCCTTGGTAATACCTTGCAAAATGGGTGAAGCAGTAGCAGGAACAGCATCACGGTATTCAACCAAAGCTTTGTCTTGACGACGCAAGGCTGAATTTTCCTGACGCAGGTCCTTCAAAGAAACAATCTGACCGGCGTGCATAACAGAGCTCTCACCCGCATTGGTAACAAATTTCTTGTCCCAAATCCAATCGTTTTCTTTGATCAACATCCACTTATCGACGGCCTCATTTTCCAAGAAACGAGTATCGCCAGGATCGTTGATTTCCATCTTCTGCATCATCTGACGAACAATTACTTCAATGTGCTTGTCGTTGATTTTTACACCCTGCAAACGGTATACTTCCTGAATACCATTCAACACGTAACGTTGAACAGAAGCAGGACCTTCGATGCGCAAGATATCTTGAGGAGTGATAGCTCCATCAGACAAAGGCTGACCAGCGCGAACGTAATCACCATCGTGAACCAAAATATGCTTAGACAAAGGCACCTGGTAGTGCTTAACGTCGCCGTCTTTGGAAGTAACAATGATTTCCTGATTACCACGCTTAGAGATACCGTAGCTCACGACACCATCAATCTCGGCTACAACAGCAGGATTTGAAGGGTTACGAGCTTCGAACAATTCTGTTACACGAGGAAGACCACCGGTAATGTCTCGGGTACGAGATGCTGAGCGAGGAATCTTCGCCAAGATATCACCTGCTTTCACTTTGGAGCTGTCTTTAGCCACCAAAATAGACTTAACAGGCATGTTGAAGATCTTGATTAACTCTTCCTTGCCATCTTTACCGATAACCTTGATCATGGGGACCTTGGTTTTATCCTTGCTCTCAGTGATGACGTATTCGTACAAACCGGTTTGATCATCACCTTCTTCACGCATGTTCACACCTTCGATTACGTTTTCGTATTCGACTTTACCGTCGATATCAGAAATAATCAGGGTGTTAAATGGATCCCATGTACAAAGGATATCACCTTTCTTAGCCTTGTCACCTTCTTTCACCATCAAATGCGCACCATAGGGAACATTGTAAGTGGTGATGATGGTTTTAGCCTTTGGATCCAAAATGCGAACCTCGCCGCTGCGACCCAAAACGATATCCGTTTTAACCGTTACGCCCTCATCGTTGGTTACTTCTTTAGTAACGGTGCGAATGCCGTCGAACGATACAACACCGTCATACTTAGTTTCCAACGTATTTTCAGCGGCAATGTTCAATGCAGTACCACCCGTGTGGAAGGTACGAAGGGTCAACTGTGTACCTGGTTCACCGATTGACTGAGCGGCGATAACACCCACGGCCTCACCGGCTTGAACCATTCTACCCGAGGCCAAGTTACGGCCATAGCACTTGGAACAAACACCGCCTTGAGTTTCGCATGTCAATACAGAGCGAATTTCTACTTCTTCAACACCCGCGTCTTCAATGGCCTGAGAGATTTCTTCGGTCAATTCTTCGCCAGCCTTGGCCAAGACTTCACCGCTATCAGGATGAATCACATCATCAACAGAAGTGCGACCCAAGATACGCTCGTACAAAGACTCAGTTACTTCGTCGTTATTCAGAATGGGCTGCATAGTGATACCACGCAAGGTTCCGCAATCTTCTTCCACAATCACCACGTCTTGAGCCACGTCGTGAAGACGACGAGTCAAGTAACCTGCGTCAGCCGTTTTCAAAGCGGTATCAGCAAGACCCTTACGAGCACCGTGAGTAGATACGAAGTATTCCAATACATTCAAACCTTCTTTGAAGTTTGAGATAATGGGGTTTTCGATAGTATCTCCAGAACCACCGCCTATGTTCTTTTGGGGCTTGGCCATCAGACCACGCATACCGCCGAGCTGACGAATCTGTTCTTTGGAACCACGAGCACCAGAATCCAACATCATGTAAATGGGGTTGAAACCTTGGTCGTCTTTCTGCAGACGTTCAAACAGTACACGAGCCAATTGATTGTTGACGCGTGTCCACAAATCAATTACCTGGTTGTAACGCTCGTTATTGGTAATGAAGCCCATGTCAGCGTTCGACTGAATTTCGCGAACCTCTTCCATAGCCTTGGCAATCATTTCATCCTTTTCAACAGGAATTTCTACGTTGCTCAAGTTAAAGCTCAAACCACCTTTGAAAGCGTATTGGAACCCGATGTCTTTGATGTCATCCAAGAATTGAGCCGCACGAGCTACACCCGCAATGCGAATTACTTGGGTGATGATGTCACGCAAATTCTTCTTTTTAAGAACCTCGTTGACAAACCCAACTTCAGTAGGAACTACTTGGTTGAAAATGACACGACCTACAGTAGTGTCAATGACTTTTTCTTTCAATTCACCTGCCTCGAGAACCGTCACTTTGCACTTGATAGGTGCGTGCAATTCAACACGACCTTCGTTCAAAGCCACCTGAACTTCTTCAGCTCCATAGAAAGTCAAGCCTTCCCCTTTAACAGGATGGTCTTTGGTGCCTTTACGCTCTTTAGAGATGTAGTAAAGACCCAAAATCATATCCTGAGAAGGAACGGTAACGGGAGCACCGTTAGCAGGGTTCAAAATGTTGTGCGAAGCCAACATCAACAACTGAGCCTCAGCTACAGCCGCGTTGCCCAAAGGCACGTGAACCGCCATCTGGTCACCGTCAAAGTCAGCGTTAAAACCGCTACAAACCAAGGGGTGCAATTGAATGGCTTTACCCTCAACCAACTTGGGTTGGAAGGCCTGAATACCCAAACGGTGCAGTGTTGGAGCACGGTTGAGTAGAACAGGATGGCCCTTCAAAATGTTCTCCAAAATATCCCAAATGACGGGATCTTTCTTTTCGACAATTTTCTTCGCCGTTTTTACCGTTTTGACAATGCCTCTTTCGATCAACTTGCGAATGATGAATGGCTTGAACAATTCGGCTGCCATATTCTTGGGCAAACCACACTCATTCAATTTGAGCGTTGGTCCTACCACGATAACAGAACGACCAGAATAGTCAACGCGTTTACCCAGCAAGTTTTGACGGAAACGACCCTGTTTACCTTTGAGCATATCGCTCAACGATTTCAAGGGACGGTTGCCTTCGCTCTTTACAGCGCTGGCGCGGCGAGTGTTGTCCAACAAGGAATCAACAGCTTCCTGCAACATGCGCTTCTCGTTGCGCAAAATCACTTCAGGAGCTTTGATCTCAACCAAACGCTTCAAACGGTTGTTGCGAATGATCACTCGGCGATACAAATCGTTCAAGTCAGAAGTTGCAAATCGACCTCCTTCCAAAGGCACCAAGGGGCGCAATTCGGGAGGAATGACAGGCAACATCTTCATGATCATCCACTCAGGGCGATTCTCACCTGACTTTTGAGCAGAACGGAAACCTTCGATTACTTTCAAGCGCTTCAAGGCTTCTTGCTTGCGCTGCTGAGAGGTCTCAGTAGCCGCTGCAATGCGCAGATCATAGCTCAATTTGTCAAGGTCAATGCGCTCGAGCAACATTTCCAAGCCCTCTGCACCCATCTTAGCGATGAACTTGTTGGGATCAGAGTCTTCCAGCATTTGGTTTTCGCGAGGAAGCGAATCCAAAATATCCAAGTACTCCTCTTCGGTCAACAGATCCAGTTGGTTGGCTGATTCAGCGATACCCGATTGGATAACCACATAGCGCTCATAATAGATCACCATGTCCAACTTCTTGGTGGGGATACCCAACAAGTAGCCGATTTTGTTTGGCAATGAGCGGAAGTACCAAATGTGCGCGACAGGTACCACCAAATTGATGTGACCCATGCGCTCACGGCGAACCTTCTTCTCGGTTACCTCAACACCACAGCGGTCACAAACGATTCCTTTATAGCGAATACGCTTGTACTTGCCGCAATGGCATTCATAATCCTTAATGGGCCCGAAAATGCGTTCGCAAAACAGACCACCCATTTCAGGTTTGTAACTGCGGTAGTTAATGGTTTCGGGCTTTACTACCTCACCATAACTGCGGCGCAGAATATTCTCAGGGGAAGCCAACGAGATGCGAATCTTGCTGAAATTGCTTCCGATTTTTTGTGTTTTTTTCTGGAGTTGCATTAGATACTTATAGCATTAATCCATGAACGTTACTTCCAAGCCCAAGCCACGGAGCTCGTGTAACAAAACGTTAAATGATTCAGGCGTTCCAACTTGGCTGATGTTGTCACCCTTAACGATGG
>JBJOHK010000063.1:0-14275 GCA_046047755.1 Bacteroidota bacterium
TGAGCGTGTGTTCTACTCAGAAGATCCTAAGGTTCAATGGAACGGTCGTGTGAACAACGACGGCCCTGAAGTTCCTTCCGGTACCTACTTCTATCAAGTGACTTACCGATTCAAAGGCAAATACAAAATCAACAAAGTCAACGGTTCTGTTAACCTGATTCGCGGAAATTAAAAATCCATTGCGCCGGCCCGTCAGGGCCGGCGCTTTTGTTATGAAACTACCTGCTTTTCATTTATTGTCTGATTCGGGTGATTGGCGCAGCGATCAGGACTACTTGGGGCGCCCGTTGGTCTTGTATTTCTATCCAAAAGACCATACGCCAGGATGCACGAAAGAAGCCTGCAGTTTCAGGGATAGATTCCCGGATTTCGAAGCCTTGGGTGCTCGTGTGGTCGGTGTAAGCGCCGATGGTTTGGAGCAACATGAAAAGTTCAAACAGGATTATGCTTTGCCTTTTGAGTTGCTGAGTGATCCCAATGGTACTTTGTCAGCAGCCGCGGGAGTGCAAAAGAGTCTCTTTGGGTTGTTGCCTGGCAGGGAAACATTGGTGTTCGATGCTCAAGGCTTACTCAAACATCGATTTACCTCTCAATTGAATGTAAATAAGCATGTTGCCGAGGCGTTGCAGGCACTTCAAAGTGTTTGACAATTCTTCTTATTAAGAAATTGTACAATTGACACTTATTTCTTTTTCATTAGAAATGAATGGACTATTTTTGAGCAAACTTGATTGATTATACTATGAAAAACACGTACAAATTAGCTCTTGCTTTGGGATTGACGGCCATTTTTGGTTCGGCTCAAGCCCAAACAGGATTGTTCATTTCGGAGTATGCCGAAGGAACAAGCAACAACAAGTACTTCGAGTTGTACAATGGAACGGGTGCTACCGTGAATTTGGAAGACTACATGTATGTATCCTGCTCAAACGGATGCGATGTGACCGGAGAATTTGAATTCGACAACTCAGGTGTATTTACTGGGCACACTATTGCTCCTGGTGGAACATTTGTGGTTGCTCATCCTTCTGCTGAAGCCAATATTTTGGCCAAAGCCGACACCACATTTACTTATATGTCAAACGGAGACGACTGGTTTGCCATCTTGTGGCGTGCTGACTCTTCTGTTGTTGACATGATCGGAGAGTCTGGTGCCGATCCTGGATCTGGATGGGATGTAGCGGGTGTAAGCAATGCTACTATGGACCATACTTTGGTTCGTAAGTCGACTGTTACCCAAGGTAATGGCGGAGACTGGTCAGCCTCTGCTGGAACAGATGATGCTTCTTCTGAGTGGATCGTAGGTGACAAACCTGACGGAACATACTTGTCAGCCGATTTGGGCATGCACAGCTGGGTAGCTGTTACGCTTCAGGTGAATATGCAGAATGAGGCTATTAGCCACTTCGGTGTTCACGCTCCTGGTGGGTTCCCCAATATGTTCTGGGATCCCTCAACTGACAAGGTTATGGCTAGCAATACCTCAGGTTACATCTATTCAGTAACTTACTTCTTGCCTCCCAATGCCGAATACGAATACAAGTTCGTTAACGGTAACGCTTGGGGCCAGCCTGACGAGTCTAGCAACACCAAATTCGGCGTAGGTTCTAGCGATACTACAATGGCCGTTCGTTGCTGGAACAGTGATGTAGATTGTGCTGCTCCTGCTAACGGTACTCACAAGGTTACCTTCCAAGTAGAAATGAAGAACCAAGACATCGACGCTACCGATGGTGTGCGTGTAGCGGGTTCTTATCAGGCTGCTGCTGGGCATGCCAACGATTGGAGTCCTGCCGATTGCCCCAAGGCTGTTCAACACGGAACTATTTGCCGTGTAGTTGCTTGGTTGGCTGATGGTAGCTACGAGTACAAGTTTGTCAATGGTTTGAATGGCTGGGAAAGTGCTAACAACCGTGCTTTGGATGTTAGCGGTGCTGACGTGGTAACCAAGTTGGTTTGTTTCAACGAAACTGACACTTGTGCTACAGTAACGAAAATTAAAAAGACCATCAAATTGTTTGTAAACGATGGAAACTACGCCAATAGCTTCAAATTGACTGATGTGAAATTCAAAGGTCAAATGAGCTCATGGTCCGACTTCCAGGCTTATGATGACGGAACCAATGGGGACGTTACAGCCGGAGACGGTATCTGGACTGCTGAATACGAATTGAGCACTGGAACCTATGAGTGGGGTGCTACCGATAAAGGAAACTGGATCATCAAAGGCCCCAACTTGAAGGTGACTTTGAACGGAGACGGTTCTGTTACCGGTGATACGGTTTGGAACATCGCTGCTTTGGGTGATTTGATCAACGTAACCTTCTCAGTTGACATGAGCGATACCATTGTAAACGCCGCTGGTGTATGGTTGGCCGGTAACTTCCAGCCTTATATGGAAACTCCTCAAGGTGAGTGGAAATACAACTTGATCCAGTTGAGCGACAACGGAGATGGCATTTGGAGCACTACAGTTAAGTTGTGGGCCCAGAAATACCAATACCGTTTTGCTAACGATAGCGCTGAAGCCGCTAGCGAAAACTGGTTGGGTGCTGAGTGCAGCAGCTTGAACGGTTACAATAAGTTTGACCGTGTGTTCGACGTAACTATGACTAAGCAGGATACTGCTTTGCCAACCTATAAGTGGAACCGTTGCGAAACAGTAACTTTGAATACCGAGAACATCATCGGTGCTGGTGAAGTTAGCTTGTTCCCCAACCCCGCTGAAGGTCAGTTTACGGTTGCTTTGAGCGGAAGCCGCATTGCTAATGTGACTGTTATGAGCATCGATGGCCGTGTGGTTCGTCAAATGGCTGCTTCAAGCCAGAGCGTGGTAGTAGAAACTGCCGGTCTGCATGGTTTGTATATGGTCAGCATCAGCGACAACTTGGGTCGCAGCACTACCCAAAAAGTGGTGTTGAAGTAATCTATAAGAGAAACTATGAAAAAGGCCCCGAGCAATCGGGGCCTTTTTTTATGCCCATGGGGCCAATCATTTGGCTAATGAATGGCCGGAGGGAAAATGCTATATGTCAAATGAGAACCCACGTTCCAAGAACCGGTTATAACGCTTAGTGTCGTATTTGTACAACATGGCTGGCCGGTGAGAAACATCGGTTTGGCGATAGCCTGTCTCGCTGATGAGGTTCATGCTCAAAAGCTTTTTGCGGAAATTACGGGTATCGAACTCCCGTTCAAGAACGGCTTCATAGAGTTCTTGAATTTGGGTCAAGGTGAAGTGTTTGGGAAGCAACTCGAAACCAATGGGTTGGGTCCTTATTTTGTTGCGCAATTGTTGCTTGGCAAACTCCAAAATCTCCATGTGGTCAAAGGGAAGCTCTGGGATTTCATTTATGGGAAACCAGGCGGCTTCTTCTGCCCATGAAGAGGCTTGGACTTGGTAGTCTTCGACTTTGATTAAGGCATAGTAGGCAATGGTGAAGACCCGGCCAAATGGATGTCGATTGACATCGCCGAAGGCGTGAACCTGTTCCATGTAGATGTTGTCTAATCCGGTCAGGCTTCTCAAGACATGAATAGCCGATTGATTGAGGTTTTCGTCAAGGGGTACGAAGTCTCCAGGAAGAGCCCAGCGATCTTTAAAGGGCTCAGCACCGCGGTATATCATCAATACTTTCAAAGATTTGCCGTCAAAGCCAAAAATGACATTGTCTACGGTGACGGCCGCCTTGAAATGATTGGGTGTGCCCTTCTGATGCATGACAATCCAAAAGTCGTGATTTGCTGTATAATTTACAATATGCTTTTTGTATTCCTAATTGGCTGTACCTATTGAAAGCAAAAGGATTTATGTCTACTTATTGTCGTAATTAAGAAAAAACCTACTTCTTTCTTCGCTCGAGGGTAGTGTTCAACTCTCATTAAATTGATAAATTGCCATTCCACTCTTAATCAAAATTTATGATCAAAATCTCGTCTCACTCATTTTTATCAAGCCTATTGGCTTCAAAAAAGCGTGAATGGGGCCTGTTTCTTTTGCTGACTATGGTCATGCAGATTCAGGCTCAGACTTATTCAGGTTATGTAAAAGACCTTTCTGGGGCTCCGATCTCAGAGGTTCGCATAGAGGCACGTGATGCTGCAGCCACGACCAATGAATTGGGATTCTTCAGCATCGCGGCAGAGGCGGGACAATCGTTGGTTTTTTCTCATCCTAATTTCCAGAAGTATTCGACCCTATTGACTGATATGGCTGAGCTTTCTATTCAGTTAACGGCCAACGACGAATCCATCAATCCTGTGGTTGTGGTTGGTTATGGTACTAGCCGCAAGAAGGATCTCACCGGTTCTGTTGGTTCTGTTCAGGCCAAAGACCTTGTAGTTCAGCCGGTCTTGACAGCTACATCTGCGATTCAAGGCAAATTGGCTGGTGTTCAGATCACCAATTACGGTGGCCCTGGAACAACACCGACCGTACGCATCAGAGGAACGGGTTCGGTCATTGGTGGGGCTGAGCCGCTGTATGTTGTAGATGGTGTTATCACTGATGATATACGCAACATCAATACGGCAGATATTGTCAGTGTCGATGTATTGAAAGATGCTTCTTCCACTGCTATTTATGGTGTTCGTGCCTCTAACGGCGTTATTTTGATCACCACTAAGACGGGAAAACGCGGAACCTTGTCTATCGATTACAACGGTAGCTACGGCATCAAAGCCTTGACCAATAAGGTTCGCATGGCGGGTCCCAACTTGTTTGCCATTTACTCAAACGAGGCCGCAGGCACTTTTGCCATCACCGAAAATGACATCACCGGCCAAACTGACTGGATGGATGCCATCACCCGTACCGGTTCACAAATGAACCATGCCTTTACGTTTTCTGGTGGAAATGAATTCTCAACCTCCTTATTGTCCATCAACTACTACAAGGAAGATGGAATCTTGTTGGGCAATGATTACGAGCGTGTATCGGTTCGTAGCAATAACACCTTTGATCTTAGCCGCCGTATCAAGGCGGGTAGTACCGTGGGTTTGAGTAAATACCACTCGAACAACAAGCCCTATAGTGCCTTTACTTCGGCCTATAACGCAGCGCCCATTTACGATGCTAAAAATCCAGACGGCACCTATGGCTATACCACGAAAAGCAATGTGGGAAATCCGTTGGCGGCTTTAGAGTTGACCGATGATCAATCATGGGGTTTTCGCTTGCAAGGAAGTGCCTGGGGAGAAGTAGCCCTAGGGCGCAACTTGAGTTTTCGTACGAGTTATGGAGCTGATTTGTTCGAAAACAACGGTCAGAATTTTCAGAACAAGTATTACGTGAGCCCTACACAGCGATACGATACAACTACCTTGTCGGTGTCTCAAAATCAAGGCTACCGCTGGATTTGGGACAATACATTAAACGGCTCCTATCAAGCTGGCTCAAAGCACTCATTCAAATACGTAATTGGACATACCGCAGAGCGTTATGACGGTATTCAATATTGGATGTCTCGTGATGGTGTGGCTCCTCAGCAGCAATATCGCTATTTGAACATTGGCGCCTCAACGGTTCAAGCCAACTTGGGCTACCAAGGTCCTTTGGGTGATTACGGTCGCCGCGAGAGTTACTTGGGGCGTGTGAATTACTCCTTTGAAGACCGCATTTTATTCACAGGAACATTCAGAAGGGACGGTTCGTCCAAGTTCCCCTTGCACAACCGATGGGGCAATTTCCCATCGGCAGGTTTGGCTTGGGTCTTGAGCGAAGAAGACTTCATGCCTAAGGGTGTGTTTGAATATTTCAAATTGCGCAGTTCATGGGGCCGCGTAGGCAATGACCGCATCCGACCATCGGAGTTCGTTACCCTTTTATCAAGTGGATTGAATGCCGTTTTCGGAAACGACATTTACAACGGTACTACGATTGCGGAAATCAAGGATCCCAATTTGCGTTGGGAAACCACCACCGAATACGATCTTGGCTTTGATTGGGAATTAGCCGGGGGCCACTGGCACGGTATTGTCGATTTGTATCACAAATACACCAACGGTGCGTTGTTCAATATTCCCCTGCCCGCAGGTTTGGGTGATAATAACAACTCCATGTTGACCAATGCCGCTGATATTTCCAACAAAGGCATTGAGTTTACCATTGGATACAAGGGGGTCACTCAAAATGGATTGAGTTACCAAATTGACGGTAATGCGACTTTTAACAAGAATCAAGTGGAGAACTTGGGATTGGGTCAACCCACAAACTTCGGTGGCTTGAACAACGGCCACTTCGCTACCCGTGTGGCAGCAGGTCAACCCATTGGCGCTTTTTGGGTTTACCGCACCGATGGCGTTTACCAAACCCAAGCTGAAATCGACAACAGCCCTCACGTATTTGGAACGGTAAAGGGTGATTTGAAGATTGTCGATACAAACGGTGATGGAATCATTTCTGATTTGGATCGCGAGTATGTGGGTTCTTATCAACCCAAATGCTACTTCGGTACAAACGTGCAAATGAATTACAAACGCTGGGACTTCAACATGGATTTGTTTGGTAATGTGGGCAACATGATTTTCAACGGCAAGAAGACCGTGCGCTATGGTGGTAACTACAACGTAGAATACGAAGTGGGAATGAACCGCTGGACGGCTAATAACCCTACTAATACCGAAAAACGCGCCTTCAACGGAGTTCCCTTGCCCTCTGATTATTACATCGAGAAAGGAAACTATTTGCGCTTGAACAACTTGAGCCTAGGTTACACCTTGCCCGAGGCTTTAGCTAAAAAGAGCAAAGTGAAGAGCTATCGCCTGTACCTCACCGCTCAGAATTTGTTTACTTGGAAGAGCTACAGCGGATTCACAAGTGAACTTCCAGGTTCACCTGCCGAAGCCGGTATTGAACTATCAGTATATCCCACCTCTCGCACCATCTTGAGTGGTTTGTCCATTCAATTCTAATTCGAAGATTCACCATGAAAAAGATACTAGCATTCTCACTTTCGGCTACCCTCTTGTTAGGCGCTTGTAAAAAATCCTTTTTGGATGAGAAGCCCAGGGCTCAAACCCCTGAAGATTATTTTGCCAGTTCGACCAAAGCCCCTGAAGAAATTGTTACTTCCGTATACAGCAAGCTGTACGACTGGAATCAGCATTGTTTTTCTTGGATTGGAGTTACCTCGATTGCCGATGACAATGCCGATAAGGGCAGCGAACCCGGTGATTCAGGTACAGACAAAGATCAATTGGACAATTACTCGTTTACCTCAACGTCGGCTTCGTTCAACGAAGTATGGAATGCGAATTTTGAGGGCATCGCTCGTGTAAATAAGGCTTTGGATATGCTGGATAAATTGAGCGTAGATCCGGGTTTGAAGACTCGTTACCAAGGCGAAGTTCGCTTCTTGCGGGCCTATTATTACTTTCAGTTGGTTCGTATGTTCGGAGGTGTGCCCGTCATTTCTCGTGTTCCCTTGACCGAAGATGAAATTCGCCAAGTCAACGTTCGAAATACGGCTGAAGAGGTTTACGATTTGATCGAAGAAGATTTGCAATTTGCCTCTGCTGCATTGCCTGAAAATTACCTCATTGAAAAGGGACGAGCTACCAAATGGGGAGCCGTAGGTATGCTGGCCAAGGTTCAGATGTACCGCCAAAAATGGGACGATTGTGCTAGCAACTGCGAGAGTTTGATCAATTCTGGTTTGTTTGAATTGCACCCCAAATACGAAGAGATATGGCGCGAAGTGGGCGAGTGGTCTTCAGAGAGCATTTGGGAAATTCAAGCCAAGGGCGATTATCCGGCTAAAGGCATTCAACAATATTTCTCCGTTCAAGCTCCTAGGGGCGCTGGAGGATTGGGTTGGGGATTCAATACCCCTACTCAGAAACTGTACGATGCTTATGAGCCCGGCGATGTTCGCCGAGATGCGACTATCATTACCTCTGGCCAAGTGTTATGGGACGGATGGCAAACCAATGCAGCGGCTCCTAATAAATACTACAACTACAAGTGCTACATATCGGAGTCACAAGAAAGCTTTGCCAATAATCGCGACCAAACCAATAAAAACTTGCGTGTGTTGCGCTATGCTGATTTGTTGTTGATTTATGCCGAAGCCTTGAATGAAAAAGGCCAAACGGGTGCTGCCTTGCAACAGTTGAACGCCGTTCGCCAGCGAGCCAAAATTGGCAACAGTATGGCCACTACCCAAGAAGAGGTGCGTTTGGCCATCTGGAATGAGCGTCGATTGGAGTTGGCCATGGAGCACGATCGCTTGTTTGATCTGCGCCGTACTGGCCAAATTGCCGATGCTATTCGAGCCGATGGCAAAGCGTTTGAAGTGGGCAAGCATGAGCTATTTCCCATTCCTCAGCGTCAGGTGGATTTGAGCAACGGTTTGATGCTGCAAAATCCCGGCTATTAATGGCTGAAACCCCTGTAATACTTGACTTTTTCATTACTATTTATTAATCTTACGAACACTAACAATATCATATACCATGAAAAAACACAACCTATTGACTATTGCTACGTTGGCTGCTGCTGCGGTTGCAATTCCCTTTGTTTCCTCTTGTAAAGACGATCCAGAACCTGAGCCTCCAATCGGTGGCGGTGGCTATACCAGTTCTGATGAAGTAGCTTCTGATAACTTGGTGGCTAAGTTCTCTTTCGAGGGTAACATGGACGATGCCAAAGGCAACATCACGGGTGGTTCATCTGAAAATGTGAGCTTCGGTGCCGGTGCCAAGGGTCAGGCTTTCCAAGGGGCAGCCAATGGATATGCTTTGTATAGCAGCGTATCTAGTGCCATTTCTGGATTGCAATCTGTAACGGTTTCTACTTGGGTTAAAACCTCGGCTCACACTTCTGGTGCTGAGTCATGGTTCCAATTGCTGAACGATTCCAACTGGATTGGCAACCTGTTCATCTTGCAAGAGTCAGGAACTCCTGGTAACGATTCTACTCGTATCAAATTCACGGTGAACAACTGGGACGCTCCCGCTTGGAAAGAACAGTGGATGGACTTGGGCGGTGAGAATCGCATGGTTATCGGTGACGACATGTGGCACCATGTAGTGTGCTCATACGATGCCGCTAGCTCTATGGCTGCTTTCTATGTTGACGGGGTGAAAATGAACTTGCCCGACGGAGTGACCAAGCGTTACGGGTCTGATCCCACAGCTGGTGGTGAAGGTTTGGGTGCCTTGTCATTCAAAAATGCCACTCGCTTCGTGTTTGGTTGCTACAAGCAGAGCTTGCCTGGTGGAACTCCCGATGCCTGGATGATGAACTACGACGGTGGTTTGGATGAATTCCGCATGTATAACAAAGCTTTGGCAGATGCCGATGTAAAGGCTTTGTTTGACCTGGAGAAAGCTGGCAAATAATTGAAAAATAATAGTATACCATATCGGTATAAACAAATGGGAAGGCTGTTCTTAGGAGCAGCCTTCTCTTTGTTTTTGTTGGGCTTGGGCTCATGTAAACCCGATCCGGTTGAGCCTGATCCGCAGCCAGCATCGCCCTTGGAAGTGACCAGCATTAGGTTTGATGCTGATTCCTATACGGGTGTTGTCAAGCGCAACGTTTCGCGAACCGTGCAATTGGAACTGCGTTTTAGCGATGCCATTGTTCCCAGCTCGTTTGAGAGCAAATTTTTGGTCTATCGCTTCGGCCAGAATAGCGTTCCTTACACCTTTGAAGCGACTCGCGGTGACAGCATGGTGACTGTTACCTTCAATGAGCCCTTGTTGGAAGGTACTCAATACACACTGGTAGTCATCAAAGGAATGGCTGCCCAGCACCAAGAAGCCTTCCCGAATTCATTGTCCATCAATTTTGTGACGACTTTTGATTTCAGTAGCGATAAATTCCCCCGGTTGAGCACCGATGAGTTGCTCGATACCGTGCAGGAGAGAACCTTTCGGTATTTTTACGATTTTGGCCATCCGGTTAGCGGTTTGTCTAGAGAGCGAAACAGCTCTGGGGAAATCGTGACTAGCGGTGGCTCGGGCTTTGGCCTTATGGCCTTGCCTGTTGGGGTGAAACGCGGCTTTATTACCCGAGGTGAGGCCTTGACTCGCGCTCGCAAAACCACTTCCTTTTTACTCAATACGGCTCAGACCTTTCACGGGGCTTATTCGCATTGGTTGAATGGGTCTACAGGTAAAGTCATTCCCTTTAGCACTTATGATAACGGGGGTGATTTGGTGGAAACCTCTTATTTGATGGCTGGATTATTGACCCTGAGGCAGTACTTTGATCAATCTACTACTGAAGAGACAGAGCTGCGGGATTGGATAGATAGTATATACAACCGCGTGGAGTGGGATTGGTATACCCGTGGCCAAAAAGTGTTGTACTGGCATTGGAGCCCGAGCGATGGCTGGGCCATGAATATGCAAATACGCGGCTACAACGAGTGTTTGATTACTTACATCATGGCAGCCGCTTCTCCTTCACATGGCATTGATCAGGAAACCTATACCAGTGGCTGGGCCAAAAATGGGGGCATAAAGAGCAATACCAACCATTACGGCATCAACTTGCCCTTGGGTAGTTCGGGTTCAAAGGGCGGTCCCTTATTCTTTGAACACTACACATACTTGGGTATCAATCCTACGGGTTTGACCGATCAATACGCCAATTATTGGGACCAGGTGCGCAACCATACTCTGATCAATTACGAGTACTGCAAAGCCAATCCGAAGAAATTCGCGGGATACAGCGACAGTTCATGGGGCTTGACCGCCTCTGATAACCCTTGGGGCTACAGTGCACACGATCCGGCCAATGATCGGGGGGTTATAACCCCTACAGCGGCCTTGTCCTCTATGCCCTACACGCCTGAAGAATCATTGGCAGCCTTAGAGTATTTCTATTACAAAATGGGGCATAAGATATTCAAGGAATACGGATTTGTCGACGCCTTCCATATTGGCGAAGGTTGGTTTGCCAACTCCTTTTTAGCCATTGATCAAGGACCCATAGTGGTGAACATTGAGAACTACCGAAGCGGTATGATTTGGGATTTGTTAACCTCGGCTCCCGAAGTCAAGTCGGGTCTTAAACTTTTGGGCTTTTCGGCCCCTTATTTGAATTGATTATGAAATTGCATTTGCGCATAGCCACCTGTTTGGCAGCTTTGACTGCCTTGTCTCTAAACGCTCAAACATCTGCTGAGCGCTTTGTTGATTCCCTCATGGGTCAAATGAGTTGGGAGGAGAAGATTGGTCAGTTGAATCTTCCTTCTGTGGGTTTTGATGTCACCGGCCCCATGTTGAGCACAGGCGTGGAGGAGAAAATGAAGCAAGGCTTGGTAGGAGGAGTGTTCAATACGTTTACTCCCGTCGCGGTTCGCAAATTGCAAGATTTTGCCATCGAGCATCATCCTCACCATATTCCATTGCTCTTCGGATACGATGTCATTCATGGGCATCGTACTATTCTACCCATTCCCTTGGGGCAGGCGGCCTCTTGGAACATGCACCTCATTGAAATGGGCGCAAATATGGCCGCACGCGAAGCCGCCGCAGACGGTTTGCACTGGACATTTTCTCCCATGGTGGATATTGCTCGAGATCCTCGTTGGGGCCGTGTTTCGGAAGGTGCCGGTGAAGATCCTTGGTTGGGCAGCCGCATCGCAGAAGCTATGGTACGGGGCTATCAGATGCCGCAGATGCAATCCCGCTATTCATTGGGGTATCCCCAAAGTGTGATGGCCTGTGTCAAGCACTTTGCCTTGTACGGAGCGGCTGAGGCAGGAAGGGATTACAATACGGTTGATATGAGTCCCTATCGCATGGAGAATGATTATTTCCCTCCCTACAAGGCGGCTGTTCAAGCCGGGGTTGGAACAGCCATGACTTCATTCAATGATGTGAACGGTGTACCCGCCACCTGCAATTCCTTTTTGCTCAAGGATGTATTGAGGAGCGAATGGGGCTTCGATGGTATGGTTGTGACTGATTACACGGCCATTAACGAACTTATGTTTCACGGCATGGGTAATGGGGCTGAAGTGGCCAAAAGAGCCTTGTTAGCTGGAGCTGAGATGGACATGGTTGGCGAATTGTATTTGACCCATGGTGATTCTTTGCGAAAGATTCACCCTGAGGTAGGTCAAGCCATAGAGTCGGCTTGCCGAAACATATTGTTGGCCAAATATCGACTGGGTTTGTTTGAAGACCCTTACCGTGGGTGGAAAGAAGTAGATTCAGAATCCATCCTGTCAGCCGAACACAAGGAATTGGCCAAAGTCTCAGCGATGGAGTCAATGGTGCTTCTGAAAAATGAAAACCGCGTTTTGCCTTTGAATCCTACCCAAAAGATTGCTTTCATTGGTCCGCAGGTCAAGCGCCGCCGCGACATGATTGGCAACTGGAGCGGAGCCGGTGATTGGACTCAGTCACGCAGCCTTTGGGATGCGGTAGCCGAATGGGACAATGCCAGCTATGCCTTAGGTTGCAATTTGGTTCAAGACGCCGCTATGATGGACCAACTCAATCCTCATGGGGCGATGTTGTCGCTTGATGAAAGAAGTTCTGACGCGTTGATCAAAGAGGCGATAAAAGTGGCCAAAAAGGCCGATGTGGTGGTACTCGCATTGGGTGAGCCTTACGGCATGAGCGGTGAGGCAGCTTCACGAAGTAGCTTGACATTGCCCAAACAGCAACAGGCTTTGTTGGAAGCCATATCGGCTACAGGTAAACCGGTAGTTTTGGTTTTGATGAACGGCCGCCCCTTGTGTTTGGACGCTGCAGAATCCCAATGTGCGGCCATTTTGGAAGCTTGGTTCCCAGGAACCATGGGAGGAGATGCTATAGCTGCGCTGCTCAACGGGGAACAGTCCCCTTCGGGCCATTTGACTATGACTTTTCCTCGCAACGAGGGGCAAATTCCCATTTATTACAACCACCGAAACACCGGTCGACCTTTTGATGCCCAACAAAAGTACACCAGTAAGTACTTGGATGTGCCAAACACGCCCTTGTATGCCTTTGGTCATGGATTGAGCTATGCTGATTATTCCTTGTCTAATTTGGTTTGCGAGCGCAATGGTTCAGCGTTGTCTGTGCAGGTTGAATTGACTCGTTCTTACGAAGGGTATGGCGCTTTTGCTCCTCAAGTGGTTCAGGTTTACATGCACGATGTGAGTGCTCAAATGACCCGTCCGGTATTGGAATTGAAAGGATTCGAAAAAATCAATTTGATGCCCGGCGAAACCCGCACCCTTAGCATAGAAATTCCCCGCAGCGATTGGGGTTATTTCAACGGCGAACGCCATTGGGTTTTAGAGCCGGGTGAGTTTGAAGTTTCGGTCGGTTTCTCTTCTGACAACAGACCCTTGCAGACTACACTGGTGTTGGACTAATTCGGTCCTATTTAGCGTACCCAATAACGGTTGCTCGACACGGGCAAAACTATGCTTTGTATGGGGCTGGCATTTTGTCGGTTTACCCTTTCCATGTAAAGATTTTCTTGCAAGGCAAAATCGTTGCTGTCGGAAGAATGCAAAGCGCTTGATTTGTTTTTGCTCATTCCCAAACTCAAAGCTTTGGAGTTGCCATGTATGAGCAGGCGAATGTGCGAATAAGGAAGGCTCCAATCGCCTGATGTTTGCAATGAAAATTCACCTGTGCCGGGGTCAAATCGGCAAGTCAAATGTGCCGTTTTAACGGACAGTGAGTCGTTGTCGCTGTGCAATACATACTGGCTAACGGAAGTGCCGCCCCAATACAAATGCAAAGAAAGGGTATCCGAGAAATCGGCGTGGTTACGGTAATGAAATGATTCATGCTCGGGAATGAGGCTTCCGGCCTTAACAAATACAGGCAGGGCGTGCAAGGGCGCCTCAACCAAGTGCTCGCCAGGCGTGAATGGTTGATCATCCCACAAACGGTACCAGGCATCTTGCCCGTGATGTTCGGGTAACCAAATTTCTGACAATCGCTGGGTGCTCTTACAGGGGGCAACTAAGAGGGAAGGCCCGAATAAAAATTCTTCTTGGTAACGGGAGTCATAGCAGCGCGAATCGCTTCCCCAATGCAAGGCCAGGCTTTGGTTGATGGGCCAGCCTGTTTGGCTCATCTCATAAAAAGCCGACTGCAAATAAGGTAGGAGTTGGTAGCGCAAACGCAGGTAATGGCGATTCATGATCTCATATTCCTCCCCGTAGGTCCAAGGGTCGTTGTGCATCTGGTTGTGCTGTTTGTGCACGCGGAAAAATGGCGTGAAGCATCCGAGGGATATCCAACGGGTGAACAAATCAGCAGATGTAGTGCCCGTAAAACCACCGACATCAGCGCCACAGAAACCCAT
>JBJOHK010000064.1:0-3531 GCA_046047755.1 Bacteroidota bacterium
CCTTCGGGTCGCTGCATCCAGAAATTGGATTACGGTCACCGCGATGCCGATGGCAAAGCCACAACCAAAGAGGCCGATCAAATCCAATCCTTCAAAACCCGAAATGGCCGAATCGTATACGAAGCAGGGGGTGTAAAACCCGATGCCTACTTTGACCCATTGGCGGGGTCTGAGATTTTAAAGAAACTTCAAGACCAGCACCTATTGTTTGATTGGGCTACCCAGGAGCAAAATCGCTATTGGGGTGCCGATTCTCGTTCTGATAACTTTGATTCAGCGGCCGTCATGAGTCACTGCGACCCTAATCGTCTTTGGTCTTCGCTGCTCGACTATGTGCAATCAAATGCCTATACACGCTTCAAAGCTGAAAGCTCCAAAGCCCTCTTGTCGATGGGCTTGAGCGAGGCAGATTGGAAACTGTACGGCGGTCAATTGCCCTCTGCCTCCCAATACACGGGGGCGCTGATGGCCGCCATGAACGCCTCCAAACAAGCCATTGTTCAAGAAGCGCAACTGGACTTACTCAAACGACTCATGCCCGCCGCACCTTTTTCAGCTACGGCTCTTGCCTTAGACCCTGAAATCGCGGAGTCAAGTGCGATAGTTACTACTCCTGAGCGCTACCAACGATTTCTGGTTCCATGAGTATCCTCGCCTTGATCGGTTTGTTGGCGCTTGGCTGTTTAGGGGGCTTCCTAGCTGGAATCATGGGCGTAGGTGGCGGCCTAATATTCATTCCTGTTTTGGACTACTTGTTCCGAGCCCAGTCATTGCCGCCCGAAGAAATCGTGCGATACACCTTAGCCAACAGCATTTTCTTAGTTTTTGCATCGGGCCTTTCTGGAATTTTTCGGCAATACAAGATGGGATCCTGGGCCTGGCGCGAATCGCTGCACATCGGCATTCCCGGCGCCCTAAGTTCTTGGGCGATGAGCTGGGCCATTCGCTGGGGTGATTGGTACAATCCAGACCGTTTTTCCTTTGTGTTTTTAGGCTTTCTGTTGCTCACCATGGGCAACATGTTGCTATCAAAGGGGGCCGATCAATCGCTCAGCGAAACAGATCCAAATCCTTCCTGGATCAAAGGCAGCCTCGTGGGTCTTATGGCCGGAGCGGTAGTCTCTTTGAGTGGCCTAGGTGGTGGTATCATCATGGTGCCATTATTCCGCATGATGTTGAACAAACCCATGCACAAAGCCACAGCTTTGTCTTTGAGTATTGTACCCATGCTGGCCAGCCTCTCACTTCTTCATTACATCACGGAGAGGCCGAATTTGGAACTTTCTGCACTCACCCAAAGCGGTTACATAGTATGGCCATTTTTCTTACCCATGGCCATCGGCGTATTGGTTTTCTCCTCTTTTGGACAGAAAAAGGCCAAAGACCTGTCTCCCCTGACCTTGCGAATTATATTTGCAAGCCTATCAGCCCTGGTGCTGATAAAAACCCTTTACCACTTGATTAACTGATTGTATTTATGCGTCTTATAGCTTTCTTATTTCTTGCTTCTTTCATGCTCACGCTGCAAGCTCAGCCCGGTGATTTTCGATTGCCTCCCTCGGTAATAGCCAATTCAGCCTTGACCCCTCGCCAACAGCGTTTGAAAGCCGATATCCAGTACTTGGCTTCTGATGAATTGGGCGGTCGCCAAACGGGCTCACCTGGAGAGGCCATGAGTGCTGATTTCATACGCAAGCAATTCTTAGATGCAGGGCTGACTCTGTTGGGTGATGAGGGTTATCAAAACTTCAGCATCCTTCAGTTTCGATTGGCTACAGCGCAAACCCGATTGGCCATGGTGTTTGAAAGCCCTGAAGGCCAGATGCCCACTGAGTTGAAACTGTTTGAAGATTTTTACCCCTTAGCGCAAAGCAGCAGCATGGACTCTGTTTATGCCCCTGTTGTCGACGCCGGCTACGGTTTGGTGATTCCTGACTCAGGCCGCGATGACTACAATGGGCTCGAGGCCAAAGGGAAAGTGGCCATCATTCGCTTGGGTTATATCGGCCAAAGCGAGAACCCACACAGTTACCTGGCGGAATACAGTTCCATCCCCTACAAAGTGCAGCAAGCCAAGGCACATGGAGCAGTTGGGGTCATTTTCATTCTCAGCGATCGCGGCGACCAAAAGCCCGACGGCAATTTGGGCAGAAGCACTCAAAACGCAGGCATACCCGTCTATTTCTTCAATTTGGATCGTTGGCCCATGGGTATGAAGGCCCTAATGGTAACCCGCATTTTTGAAGCTTCAGCAGAAGGCCACAACGTGATTGGCTACAAAAACAACCACCGCAGAAAGACAGTGGTCATTTGCGCCCACCACGATCATATAGGCTTGAACGAATACGAGAACAGCCGCTACACAGGGCCTCAAGCCATTCACAACGGAGCCGATGACAATGCCTCAGGTGTTGCCGCAATGTTGGAGCTAGCCCGAAGCCTCAAAGGGCGCGACTACCGCAAAAACAACTATCTATTCCTCGCATTTAGCGGAGAAGAATTGGGCCTATTGGGCTCCAAATACTTCATTCAAAACGCCCCTGAGACCCTGGCAGGTAAACCCAAATCCAAATACGGAAGAAGCTTGGCGGCCCTGGGCCGGGTCAACGCAGTGGTCAACATTGATATGTTGGGCCGCATTGACATCGAAAAGAAAGTGTTGACATTGAATGGAGTGGGCACCTCACCTGTGTGGAGCAAAATTCTCGATGATTTAGCTGAAGATTCAGCTGAAATGGTAGAGGGTTTAGTGCCTGTGAGTATTCAAACTACCTCATCTGGCTTGGGCCCCTCTGACCACGCTTCTTTCTACTTGGAAGGCATTCCGGTTATTCACGCGTTTAGCGGGCAGCACGCCGATTACCATACTCCTTCTGACGACGAAGACCGCATCAACTATTGGGGCATGGAATACAGCATTCGAGTCTTGGAAGAAATGATAGAAGGCATCAATGAGAATCGTTGGCTTCCCTTCACCAAAACAAAAGACGCCCAACCTGGCCGCAGCAAATTCAAGGTAACCATGGGGGTAATGCCTGACTACAGCTTTGAAGGACCAGGCCTAAAAATTGACGGTGTTTCAGCGGGCAAACCGGCAGAAAAAGCTGGCATACAACGAGGTGACATTGTCCTTCAAGTGGGCGATGATGCCATCGGTGGAATGGGCGATTACATGATGGTTCTAGGCCGTCACAACCCCGGTGATGTAGTAGATGTGAAAGTGAAGCGTGGCGAGGAAAACCTGACTCTTTCTTTGACTTTCTAAGATGAAGATTACCGATCACATATCCGGCGCAGACCGCACCCTTTTCTCCTTTGAAATCCTGCCCCCATTGAAAGGGCGAGGCATGGAGAGCATCTACGAAGGCATTGACCCCTTGATGGAGTTCAACCCCTCCTTCATTGATGTCACCTACCACCGCGAAGATTATGTACTCAAGAAGCGCCAAGACGGCTCTTACGACCGCATTTCTACCCGCAAACGCCCGGGCACAGTGGCCATATGCGCGGCCATACAGAACCGCTATAAGG
>JBJOHK010000065.1:0-16405 GCA_046047755.1 Bacteroidota bacterium
ATCATACCACAAACCAAAAAAGCATATTACAAACCAGTAAACAACAAAAAAATTAAGAACAAAGCCAGCAAGGACGGGCAGTGCAAGAAAACCATTTGCAAAAAAATCACCATCGCCAAAGGCTCTTGTGATTTGAGCAAGGCGCAGTGGGGCTATTCAGTCAAATGCAAAAACCTCACCGTCGAGCACAGCAATTTGAATGCGAATAACCCCGATTCTTGTTGGTCTTACAAATACCTCATCAAACAGAACGGCCAGGTATTGTGGGACGCTTGGTCCTACAGCAACAACCGCTTTACTTACACCTTTAAAAACAACGGTAGCTATGTGGTATGCATTCAATTCAAGAATAATTGTACAGGCTGCGACACCATCATTTGCAAAGAGGTCAACGTCAAATGCGAAGAAAACCCCTGCGACTGGAGTCGCTTGCAAATTGGTTACAACAACAAATGCCGCACCTATACCTTCGAGCTAGGTTCCTATGATTCTTGCTTGCGTTACCTTACTCGCGTGTATTACCCCAAGACACAGAAGGTTGATACCGCGTCTGACAACCGCGTATTCAGCTACACCTTCAAGGATACAGGTACCTTTTACATGGTTCACAGCCTAAAGAACATCTGTACAGGTTGCGATACTACTATATACCAAAAAATCAATGTCACCTGCATCGAGAATAACAGCCAGTGCCATTGGTATGGAACTGCTTGGGGAATGGGCAATGATTGCAACAAATACACGTTTGAAGGGCCCAGCACTAAAGACAGTTGTATCAAATACACCTGGAAAATGGGCAGTAACGGAGCCCTGTACACCATGAGCAATGACCGTGTATTCAAATACACATTCAACTACAAGGGCAACTACACCGTTTGTTTGACACTCACGAATACCTGTAAAAACTGCGATACCACCATTTGCAAAACAGTAGAGGTCAATTGCCTACCCTGCCCGGCTACGGCTGAGTTTGTCATTGACAGCATCGGCGCCAAAGGCCAAGTATACCTGCGCAACACCAGCAGCAATGCCAATACCTACTTCTGGGACTTTGGAGACTCAAGCTACTCCTATCAGTTTAGCCCATCCAAGACTTACGCTCAGAGCGGTACATATACCATTTGCTTGAAGGTATACAACCAGCAGTCGAACTGTTACAACACCTACTGCAAAACCATCACCATCGTCATGAAGCGCAGTCGTGAGGCCGCAGCGAAGACTATGGTCCTATACCCCAACCCTGCCCAAGAAAGCATTAGATTGGATGGGGCCCAATTGGGAAGCCCTTACGAGATACACAATGCCATGGGACAAAAAGTTTCTCAAGGTACTTGGACGGGTTCAGACATCCCTGTCGGCGACCTATCTAACGGTTACTACAGCTTGCATCTCACGCATTCTGCACCCATTCCGTTCGTCGTTCAACACAACTAATCAAACAAATTCTACCAGAAGCCATGACCAAAGTCATGGCTTCTGGCGTTTTAGCCCCCTACCTTTGTATAAAATTTCACGCCCATGGAACGCAAAACCAATAATAGCATCCTGGTCCCTACCGACTTCTCAGAAGTTGCCGACCGAGCAGTAGAGCATGCCGTACTCGTAGCCAAAGCTTACGGCAATGACATCACCTTGTTATACGTCATGGAAGAAGGTCTATTTAGCGGCCTGTTCGCCGGTTCTCAAAGTGCCATGATCGAAGACGCGATGAAAATCAAATTGGATCAACAGGCCAAAGAACTTTCCGAACGCTGCAAAATCAACATCAATACTCGTGTGGCCAAAGGCCGTGTATACAAAACCATTGCTCAAATCGCCAACTCTGAAGCTTTTGACTCTATCATCATGGGTTCACATGGGGCCAGCGGATTTGAACAAGTCATTGGCTCAAATGCCAGCCGCACCATTCAGTACGCGGAAGTACCCGTAGTGGTGGTTAAGAACAGTAGCATTGGGAAAGACGGCTATAAAAAGATTGTCATGCCCATTGACTTGACTTTGGAAAGCAAACAAAAGGTTGACTGGGCCATTCACTTGTCCAAGACCTTTGATTCAGAGATTCATGTAGTCTACACTGAATCAGATGACCAATACTTGAAGGTTAAAATCTCAGCCAATATCAAACAGGTTGAAAACCGCTTGAAAGAACACAATATCAAGTTTGAAATTTACAAATTTGAAGATTCCATCATGGACAATTTTGCCACTGAAGTACTGAACTACGGCAACATTGTCAATGCTGATTTGCTATTGGTCATGACCCATACTGAAAAGGGTATTTCAGAAATGATGATCGGCACCTTGACCCAACAATTGGTAAACCGCTCAGTGAAAGTGCCCGTAATGTGCATTCACCCACAAGAAATCGGATACCTCTTCGATTATTGATCCACTTTTGCAAATAAAAAAGGCGGCCGATGGCCGCCTTTTTTGTTGAATCAAAAGTCCAATATTATTCCAATAGTAGGTAGGACATTGCCAGAAGTATTCGGCAAATATTCAGCCTGATAGCGAGTGGGGTCTTGGGGATCCACCATCAAGGTTCCATCTTCAGCCTGAGCCGCAATGAGGGTTTGAGGGCCCACAAATTGGTAATTGAAGAAGTTTTGAATGTCCATATATAGGTTCAAGGAAAAATGAGGCTTGTACCAAACCTTGTCTACCCTCAAATCAAATTGATTGAAACTGGTTAAGCGAGCGCTGTTCAGTTGATCATAATTGGGTATAGCAAACGACTTCACATCCCAGTTGGCAATGAGCATGCTGCGAGAAACATCATCAGGCGTATAAGGTCTTCCAGTCACAAATCGCCATTTAGCTCCAAGCTCCCAATTTCTCTTCAACTTCTTCCCGCCTACTAAGCTCAAAGTGTGGCGACTATCCCATGAGGAAGCCACCCATTGCCCGTTTTTATCAGAGAAGGAAGACCATGCCAATGTGTAACTCAACAAACCATACAAACCATTCTGGCTTCGGCGTTGAATCAACAATTCTGTACCATAGGCTTTGCCCGTTCCAAAAGAAGAAACAGGTTCATTTCCAACCGTAGCAAAATCAACGCCTAGATTGCCCAGGCTGATGCTATCGCGCAAGGCAAAGGGATAATCGCTGTAGTGTTTGTAGAAACCCTCTAAGGTGATTTTTGTCTCTCCATCTGGGCTAAATCGGAAGCCCGCAGAAGCCTGACGGTTGCGTATGTAATCGATGCGATTCTGATTGGCCAATCCTTGACCCGCCTGGCGATAACCCATGACGGTATAACTAGGCAACTGATGATATTGACCGATGTTAGCATTGAAAGCTAGCTTGCGAGACAAGGGATAGGATCCAGAAACATTGAATCCCGTTTGCTTCCAAAGCTTGGCCATTTCATCATTGTAATCGCTGCCATCCCAGCGAAGGCCAAATCCCAAAAGGGCCCCGCCGTTGAAGGAGCGTGTGGCCCTTGCGAAGGTTCCGTATTTCCACACATCCAATGCGCTGTTCACATTCACTTCCAAAACACTGACGGGCGTCAGTACCTTGGCGTAAGAACTCACGCCATATTGAGCAAACTCAGAAGAGGCGCCCAATAAAATTTTCCAAGCACCGGCATAAGACTCCCGTTCCCATCGAAACTTATTTTCTTCTTCCGTGCTGGTATAATCCAGAATTTTATTCGCGGGATTGGAATCGTCGTTGTCTTTGTACTTCTGTGTTTTGTTGTTCAACATGCTGCGAGACAAGAAATAGCGAGTTTTCACCCCGCTTTCGCTTCGATGGCTATAAGAAACCCCAAAGGTGTAATTCCATTGAGCGTAGTCGGGTAAGTAGCCCAAAATGTATTGGTTCGATTTGTATTGCAGCGCATCGGTGACTTTATCATTCACCTGCTCATTCAAACGGAAGTAATCCAAAGCTCCAACCGTCACTATTTCTATGCGATCTTGTGGGCTCAAGTTCCAGGTCAACTTCCCTTGGTAATCGTTGAAGTTGGGCAAAAAAGGCAATTGTAGAGCACTGAAGAGAAATTGCAAATAACTCTGACGCGCAGAGAATACAAAGGAGGCATTCTCACCCAGAGGACCATCGGCCGTTAAACCAATATCGCTGCTTCCCAAGGTAAAGCGATACTTGCCTTTCTCTTTATTGCCTTCGATCTGCTGAAAATCCATCACCGAGCTCAAACCTGTGGCGTATTGAATGGGGAATGCCCCGGTGTATAAATTGACCTCTTTGATGAAATTGACGTTCAATAATCCGACGGGACCACCGGTACTACCTTGCGTTTGAAAGTGGTTGATGATGGGAATTTCAAAACCATCCAAATAGAATTTATTTTCGGCAGGCGCACCCCCTCGAATGATCACATCGTTGCGAAAACCAGGAACGGAGATTACCCCAGGAAGGGACTGCACAATTTTGGAAATGTCGCGGTTACCACCGGGGTTGCGTTCTATTTCTCTGATGCTTAACTGCTGGCTGCTCACAGGACTTTCAGCATTGCGCTTCTGCAAGCCTGAACGAGTAATGGCTACCGTTCCAACGCTTTCAGCCAAAGACTCCATTTTTATTTCAATTCGGGCATTTTTATCGTAGGTATAAAGAGCTTCCGCTACCGTCACTGTTGCGTAGCCTGAACGAGTGGCTTCTAGGCTATAAAAGCCGGGCTCAAGGGGTCCAATTTGAAAAAACCCTAAGCTGTCACTCATGACTTCCTGAACAGTGCCGCTGACCTTGACAAGCACAGAAGACAGTGCTGCACCTGTTTGAATATCCTTGATTTCTCCTTGAAGCACAATGCCATTTTGAGCTTGCAGGGTCTGTTGTCCGAACCACAAGGTCAGGACCCATAGAAACACTTTTCTAAACACAAAACTTAAACAAAATCAGGCCTAAAAGGTTTTGCCAGTAGCCAATCTGGCAGAAAAGATTCTCTACGCCTTGATTTCACGCAATTCTTATCGGCAAAACTGCCAAATTGCCCGATGCGCACAATTGGCTCGTTTTTCGCAACGGGTCGCATGCAAAGCCTTATTTTTGCACATTACCCATGTTTGGATCTGTTTTACAAACCATTACAAAAATGCTGGGCGGCAGCCATGCCGAAAAAGCCCTGAAAGAACTGGAGCCCATTGTTGCCCAGATCAATAACCATTACCAATCGTACCAATCCCTGTCTCACGATGAATTGCGCCAAAAATCGCTAGGTTTCAAAGCCAGCATTGCGGAGCGCCTGTCTGGAATAGATGAGCAGATTGAGCAGTTAAAAAAAGACATTGATGCTTGCCCTGAAGGGGATATAGATGCCCGCAATGAACTGTTTACCCAACAAGATGAGTTGGAGAAAGAGCGTGACGAGCAACTAGAAGCGGTGCTTAACGACATCCTACCCGAGGCCTTTGCTGTCATGAAAGATGCCGCTCGTCGTTTTAGCGAAAACGAAGAAATTTCCGTTTCGGCTCTGGATTTGGATCGAGAATTGGCTACCAAAAAAGATTTCGTTCGCATTGAGAGCGATCAAGCTGTGTACCGCAATTCTTGGACAGCCGCAGGTGGACAAATCAAATGGAACATGGTGCATTACGATGTCCAATTGATTGGAGGTATCGCCTTGCACCGCGGCAAAATTGCAGAGATGGCTACGGGTGAGGGAAAAACGCTGGTGAGCACCTTGCCTACCTATCTCAACGCCTTGGGTGGACGTGGCGTGCATTTGGTTACCGTAAACGACTACTTAGCGCGACGTGACGCGGAATGGAACGCACCCGTATTCAATTTCTTGGGGCTGAGCGTTGATTGCCTGGAGTACCATCGCCCGAACAGTGCCGATCGCAAACGCGCCTACCAAGCCGATATCACCTACGGCACAAACAACGAGTTTGGCTTTGATTATCTGCGCGATAACATGGCTCACAGCCCGGCCGATTTGGTTCAAGGCAAACACCATTACGCCATCATTGACGAGGTAGACTCCGTTTTGATCGATGATGCTCGTACGCCCTTGATCATTTCAGGACCTACGCCCAAGGGCGATGTTCAACAATTCGACTTTTTGAAGCCTCGCATTCATTCGCTTGTAGAGGCACAAAAGAAATACGCCAATCAAGCTCTGGTAGAAGCCAAAAAACTGATTTCAGAAGGCAATACCGGCCACAAAGAAGGCGAAGGCGGATTGGCCTTGCTTCGCGCCCACAGAGCTCTGCCCAAAAACAAAGCTCTGATCAAATTCTTGGGTGAACCGGGTATTCGCGGCATCTTGACAAAAACTGAAAACCACTATTTGCAAGACCAACAGAAGGAAATGCCCTTCGCCGACGCACCCTTGTATTTCACCATTGATGAAAAGACCAACAGCGTAGACTTAACCGATAAGGGCATTGAAACCATTACCCACAATGGCGAAGATCCGCAGTTTTTCATCATACCCGACGTGGGCTCATCCATGTTGGAAATTGAGCGCCATGGCAGCACGGATGCCGACAAGTTGCGCATGAAGGAAACCCTGATGCAAGAGTTTTCAGAAAAGAGTGAGCGCATTCATTCAGTCCAGCAATTGCTAAAAGCTTACACCCTATTTGAACGAGACATTGAGTACATTTTGCAAGATGGCAAAGTGAAAATTGTCGATGAGCAAACGGGTCGTGTAATGGAAGGTCGCCGCTACTCAGACGGCTTGCATCAGGCCATCGAAGCCAAAGAGAATGTCAAGGTTGAGGCCGCTACACAGACCTACGCGACCATCACCTTGCAGAACTATTTCCGCATGTATCACAAACTTTCGGGCATGACGGGTACCGCTGAAACTGAAGCGCAGGAATTGTGGGACATCTACAAACTGGGGGTACAGGTTATTCCTACCAACAAAGCCATCTCCCGAAAAGACTTTGACGATTTGGTATACAAAACCAAACGCGAAAAATACAATGCCATCATTGACGAAGTGGTAGAATTGACCCAAGCGGGTCGCCCGGTACTCGTAGGTACCACCAACGTAGAAGTTTCTGAATTGCTCAGCCGCATGCTCAAATTGCGCGGCATCAAGCACAATGTCTTGAACGCCAAACAGCACCAGAGAGAGGCAGAGATTGTTTCTGAAGCCGGTCATCCTGGCGCCGTAACCATAGCCACCAACATGGCCGGTCGCGGTACCGATATTAAAATTTCCGAAGAGGTGAAAGCTTCAGGAGGATTGGCCATCATCGGTACCGAACGCCACGATAGCCGTCGAGTCGACAGACAGCTTCGCGGTCGTGCCGGCCGCCAAGGCGACCCCGGTACTTCGCGTTTTTATGTGAGTTTGGAAGACGATTTGATGCGCATTTTCGGTTCTGAGCGTGTTTCTGCTTTCATGGACAAGTTTGGCTACAAAGAGGGGGATGTCATCGAACACTCGTGGATGACCAAAACCATCGAACGCAACCAAAAGCGAATGGAGCAAAACCATTTTGGTATTCGTAAGCGCTTATTGGAATACGATGATGTCATGAACAAGCAGCGCACGAATATTTACCGCATGCGCCGCAATGCCTTGTTCGGAGATCGCTTGAGCATTGATTTGCGCAACATGACCTATAACTGGTGTCATGACCTGATTGAGGACAACCGCGAGGTAGCCTCATATGAAGAATTCGAACTGGAAGTCATTCGCGCATTGGCCACTGAACCGGGCATCTCAGCTGACGATTACAACAATCGCAGCATCAGCAACGAGGAGCTTACTCAGCGCTTATTCGAAAGTTTGAGCAAACGCTATCAGGCTAAGACTCAACACATGGCTACAACGGCCTATCCCGTTTTCAACCGCATTCGTCAAGAACAAGGCGAACGCATCGAAAATGTCGTAGTGCCCTTGACCGACGGCATTCATGATTTCCAACTTCATGTGGGCATGCAAAAAGCGCTTGATACCGAATGCCGCAGCATGATCCAAGACTTGGAAAAATCCAGCACCTTGCAAACCATCGATGACGAATGGAAAGAGCATTTGCGCGAATTGGATGATTTGAAGCAGAGCGCCAACAATGCTCAGTACGAGCAAAAAGATCCCTTGTTGATCTACAAATTGGAGAGCTTCGAGTTGTTCGGTCAAATGCTAAGACGCATCAACCAAAGCGTACTGGGATCCTTGTACAAGACACGCATCAAAGAAAACGATACCGTGTCAGAATCCCGAGGACCTCAACGCCGAGAGGAGCCCAAGGTTCAGGCTCACAAAGACGAATTCGAACAAGCCCCTCAATCTCAGGCAGCGGCATCACCTGCGCAGGCTCCTCGACCTCAAGCTCCGGTTGTCAACGAGTTGAAGGTTGGGCGCAATGACCCTTGCCCTTGCGGAAGCGGCAAGAAATTCAAGCAATGCCACGGCAAAGTGTAGACAAGACGAAAGCCCCTAACGAAGATTACTACTTCGAAAATGGGTATTTGGTTTTCACCGAAGCTTACCACCTAAAACGAGGTTTTTGTTGCGGTTCCGGCTGCAGGCATTGCCCATACACACCTAAACACGCTAAAGGTAACCGACAAACCAAATAGGGGTTATTTTGTGTACAAGGGGTGGAAACCTTGGCCCATATTGGCTCGATGCTGCAGTATCTTTGAGAGGTGAATCAGCCCTTACAGTCTGCCTTGATATCGGTCTTTTACAAAGACGGATTGGAACCCATTGTCAAAGCCCTTCACAAGCAAGGAACCGTATTGTACTCAACAGGTGGAACCCGTGCTTTCATTGAAAACCTGGGTATACCCTGTGTGGCAGTCGAGGACCTCACCGCCTATCCCAGCATCTTAGGGGGTCGAGTTAAAACTCTCCACCCCAAGGTTTTTGGGGGCATTTTGGCTCGTCGCGAATTGGCCGAAGATTTAGCCGAACTAGCTCAATACGAAATCCCCACATTTGACTTGGTCATGGTTGACCTATACCCCTTCAGCGAAACCGTTGCCGCAGGTGGAACCGAGTCTGACATCATTGAAAAAATTGACATAGGGGGCGTTTCCTTAATTCGCGCGGCCGCTAAAAACCACGCCCATTGCACCATAGTATCGGACCGCCAACAATACGGCCGCTTTTTACATTTGATTGATTCACAAAACGCCAGTTTGAACCTCGCACAGCGCAAACAATTTGCCGCTGAAGCGTTTCAAACAACAGCGGCCTATGATTCGGCCATCTCCCAATGGTTTGCCGGCACTTCCAGCATGGCATTGCGCTATGGCGAGAACCCCCACCAGAAAGGATTTTTCGAAGGTGACCTAAGCCAAATATTTGATAAAATTCAAGGAAAAGAGCTTTCGTACAACAACCTTTTGGACGTAGATGCTGCCGTGAACCTCTTGAAAGAATTCAAACAAGATGCGGGTAAAACCTTCGTCATCATCAAGCACAACAATGCCTGTGGTGTGGCCACGCGCGACACAGAACTACAAGCTTGGACAGACGCATTGGCTTGTGATCCTGTTTCCGCTTTCGGCGGTATTCTTGCCGTTAATGGCCACATTGAGGCAGCACTAGCCGCTGAAATCAATAAACTTTTCTTCGAAGTCCTAATTGCCGAATCCTATAGCGAGGAGGCCAAGGCCCTTTTAGCAGCCAAAGAGACTCGTATTCTACTTGTACTGAAACCGGGTATTCAGTTGCCCTCTCAAATTCGTCGAAGCACCTTGAACGGCTATTTGGTTCAAGACCGGGATGCCCAAAGCGAAACTTCAGCTGAGATGAAACCTGTAACGGAAGTTCATCCTACCAAGGAGCAACTGGAAGACTTGGAGTTTGCCCTAAAATTGGCCAAACAGACCAAGAGCAATACCATTGTACTGAGCAAAAACAAGCAGTTGTTGGCCAGCGGCACAGGACAAACCAGTCGAGTTGATGCTCTGAATCAAGCCATCGAGAAAGCCAACCGTTTTGGGTTTGACTTGGAAGGGGCGGTCATGGCGTCAGATGCTTTCTTCCCTTTCCCCGACTGTGTGGAGATTGCTGACAAAGCCGGTATCACCGCTGTGGTGCAGCCTGGCGGCAGCATAAAGGACCAAGCCAGTGTAGACTATTGCAATGCCAACGGCATGGCTATGGTAATCACCGGTGTTCGACATTTCAAACACTAAACCATGCTATATCGGCTCGTAAAATTCTTCTTATTCTTGATGCCTCCAGAACAGGCGCATGAATTTGCTTTAAAGAGTCTGCGTAGAGCTTTAGCCCTTCCCTTAATCGGTTCATGGCTAAAATTGAGTTTTCGTCCTGAGAGCAGCAATCCGGTTCAGGTAGGCGGTCTATCCTTTCCCAACCCCGTTGGTTTAGCCGCTGGTTTTGACAAAGATGCCAAATGGCTGCACTTACTCAAAGACCTCGGATTCGGATTCGTGGAAGTAGGAACCGTCACCCCAAAACCCCAAGATGGGAACCCCAAACCTCGCTTGTTTCGTTTGCCAACTGACAGGGCCTTGATCAATCGCATGGGCTTCAACAACCAAGGATTGGACGCCATGGTAAGCAGACTCAAAAACAGGCCTCAGGGATTAATTGTTGGCGGAAACATTGGAAAAAACAAAACAACCCCGAACCAGGAGGCCATTCAGGATTACATACTTGGATTTGAGGCTCTTTACGATCATGTTGATTACATAGCCGTCAACATTAGCAGCCCCAACACCCCTGGTCTAAGAGATCTGCAAGAAGAAGGATTCATCGTTGGCCTATTTGAAGAGTTACAAAAAAGAAGAGCTACAAAGTCTATCCACAAACCCATTTGGATCAAGATTGCACCCGACTTTAGCCATGCCGCATTACAGGGCCTTATTGAAACGCTAAAGAAGGCAAAAGTAGATGGCATCATAGTGAGCAATACAACGGTGAGCCGTGAAGGATTGAGCTACTCTGATGCCCATATCAAAAAGCTTGGCGCCGGCGGATTAAGCGGGGCTCCTGTCTTTGAAACTTCCAACAGGGCTTTAGCCGAAGTCGCCCTTCATGTGGGTGAAGAAATACCGCTTATAGGTGTTGGTGGCATTTTCAATGCTTACGACGCGCAAGAAAAGTTTCTCCGAGGAGCGCAGCTCGTGCAGGTTTACACCGGCTTTATTTACGAAGGTCCCTGGATCGTAAAAAACATCATCAAAGGCTTGAAAGGACTTTGATTTTCTTCCCCTCCTAAGAGCTCTAATTTCCTGTTTCTACCAGGTAAAATTGAACTTTATTGACCCAATAAGCCGTTTCTCCTAACCACCACAACTCATACCTCAATTCCCAACGCTTCTTCCCTTTTTCTAAGGTAATGACATAGCGCGTGGCGGGAAACCCATTGGCTGATCGCAATTCCAATTTCTCCGGCCTGATTCGCACATTTCGCCAAGAAAAATTCTGCTTGGCTATCTGGGCGCGCCATTTGAAAAAACTTTTCTGAAATTGATAGACATAGTTCTTGTATTGTCCCTGAACCATGGCCATTGGGGAAGCCGTGTCGTGCATGCGCAATTCGCGAACAAACTGTTGCTCGGAAACAAAGCCATAGCCTGGAACGGCACGCTTGTTCTGAATCCAGGCCACTAAGGTATCCAAGGCCTCTTGGCTAGAAGCAAAACCGGGAGCCGGAACGATGACTTCAACCGTATCTGCCTTATTCGCAAATGGCCAATGGGCGGCTATCAGCGAGTCCCGTAAATTCCTTCGGGTAGAGTCCGTGCTTTGAGACCAGCCAGAACTCATCAAGAACACCGCCATCAAACCCACAAAACCGCGAACTTTGCTCTGCATTGACCTGCAATTTACAGCAAAGATGAGCCAGAACCCTGACGCCTACCCCAACCGATTGCTTCAAGAAGCCAGTCCTTATTTACAACAGCATGCCTACAACCCTGTAGACTGGCATCCTTGGGGAAATGAGGCCTGGGAAATAGCAGCCAAAGAAAACAAATTGGTTTGGGTGAGCATTGGCTACAGCGCCTGCCATTGGTGCCATGTGATGGAACATGAAAGCTTTGAAGACCAAGAAACGGCTGAAATCATGAACCACCATTTTGTCAATATCAAGGTAGACAGGGAAGAACGGCCCGATGTGGACAGCGTGTATATGGACGCCTGCCAGCTCATGACAGGACGTGGCGGCTGGCCCCTTAATGTTTGTTGCACCCCTGATCGACGACCCTTATATGCAGGAACCTATTTCCCCAATGCACAATGGAAACAAGTATTGTTGCAACTCGCAGAGGGTTGGCGAACTCAACCTGACACTTTCCGCGATTATACCCATCAACTGATGGAGCAATTGCGCGAGATGCACCAAACTCCATCAAGCACCTCTACTAGCACCTTGAATCGCCAAACCTGGTCAGAAGCCTACGATCGCTTCAGCCAAGAGATAGATTGGGAATACGGCGGTTTGAAGCGAAGCCCCAAGTTCATGCTCCCCAATCAGCACGAATACAACCTGGATGTGCTGTTGAGCAGTGAATCAGAGACAGCCCGTGAATATTTGCATTTGTCGCTCATCAAAATGAGCCAAAGTGGCATATACGATACCCTTCGAGGTGGTTTTTACCGTTACTCTACAGACCGCTTTTGGTTTGCACCTCATTTTGAAAAAATGCTGTACGACAACGCCCAGTTGGTCTCCTTGTATGCGCGAGCCTATGCGTATAGCGGTGCCGACTTATACAAAGAGCTCGTACACGCCACATTGGCCTTTTGCCGAAGCGAACTGTATCAAGATGGCGCCTACGGATGTGCCTTAGACGCTGATTCAGAAGGAAAAGAAGGCCATTTTTACACCTTTAGCCATTCAGAGCTAAAGGAATGCCTGGACTCAGAAACATTCGAATTGGCACAAGCCTTATTCGAGCCCAAAACCGAAGGCAATTGGGAAGAGGGTCGAAACATTTTGCACAGCGTTCAAGCACCCCTTCAAGTCATGCAGTCCTTGGAGCTTAACGGGGCCCAATTCCAGGCCCAGCTCTCCAGAATGAAGGCCCAACTTGTCAACTTTCAAAACCAACGCACTCGCCCAGGTTACGACCACAAACGCTTATGTTCCTGGAACGGGCTCATGCTCAAGGCTCTGGCTGATGCTGCTTTCTACGCCAATGAACCCGAGTACAAGGCACAGGCCCTGGAACTCTCTGAGTGGATGTGGACCCATTTTCGAAGTGAACAAGGATTGCTTCACGCTTACGCCCAAGACCAAGCTTATATAGAGGGTCAATTGGAAGACTATGCCCATTTCGCCCAGGGTTTATTAGCCATATACCAAGCCGAACCCCTTGTCGAAATCCTGGAAAAAGCACAGCAACTGATGGAAGAAGCCTTAACCCTGTTTTATCATTCCGACACCCGGCAATTGATGTTGCTTCGACTCGATCAAAACGAATTGCCCATCAATAAAGTTGACAATACGGACGATGTTATTAGCAGCCCCAATAGCAGTATGGCTCTTTGTCTGTGGGAGCTCGGTTTGCATCTTGGAGAAAGCCGATACACTCGAATTTCAGAAGAATTGTGGAGTCAGGTTAGCGAACAGGCCTTGCAACAACCCCAATGGTATAGCCAGTGGATGCGCCTTGCCCATGCCCTGATGCACGGAGGAATGGAAATTACCCTCTGCGGCAAATTTAGACAACCTGAAACCCGCTTAGACTTGGCTAAAAAACTACCCTCTTGGGTAAAAATTGCCTTTGCCGGAAGCCCAAGTGTTTGGTCTCAGCAAGAACCCGCAGATCAAGATTTGATTTTCGTTTGCAGCCAAGGTCAGTGCTTTGCTCCCGTTCAAAACTTGGAGCAGGCTTGGGAACTCATTGACGAAGCCTTGGGCTTAGAATGAAGTTTTGACAAAAGCTTGAGACAAGGACTGACCTTCTAGGGTTTGACAGCGCAACCAATAAGTACCTATAGATAAGCTTGAGACATCCAAACTCAGATTCTGAATCCTATCAGCCTGGCCTGACAATAGCGTTCTACCACTCAGGTCAATGATTTCCCATTGATTTATCAGTCCACCCATTAGTTCCACATGGACGAAATTCGCCGTGGGGTTCGGATACAAGGCCAAATCGGCTTGACTCTTTACATAGTTCGAATTCAAAGCCAGATCCCACAAAGGTTGTTCATCGATGGCTACAATGGGAGAGAAATCTGACTGGGTCCAATTGTTGTGTTGGGCCTCCCAAGCAAATGCCAACACCCTAAAATCAGCCAATTTCCCGCGGCCCTTTACAACTCCATAAGGCTCAAAATCAGCCCCATCAGGAATGACCACATCAGTGGCAGCAATCGGAACCTCCAAAGAGAAGGAACGCATGCGCTGTTCTCCAGGAGCCAAAATCTCATGAACGTTTGAAATAACGGGCTCATCGCCTCCGAAAAGGCTGGTCAAGGCAGCGCGTTTGTGGGTGTAACCCACCATGGGGTTGTTTTTGCCAAAATACAATGAATTGCTATCAGCGGTCCAAGCACTTTTCACCGACTGATTGAAGCCGAAGCCCAATCCGCGAACCTGGGTTTCCAACAAGCTACCGCCAATGTGAATGTCGTCTGCCCAACAATAATTGCGCGCCGTTACCTTCACCTCACCCGTCATGATTTGGGTCAAGGTATCGTATTGCAAGTTCATCACTTCCACATCGAAGGTCTTCTGTTTGGCTTGCCAATCAACCTGCATGGCCCCCTCAACCCACTGGCTGGGTGTCATCACAAATCCAGGGCCGAAAGTGGGTGTTCGATTGATGAAGGCTGAGGGATAGTCAACCGGGTAAAAATCTGATATGGAAAGCCGAGAATAGCGCTGCAAAACGGGTGACAAACTGGGCTGAATGCCATCATAACTATGGTGCTGAATCCAAGTAATTTGCCCAGGAAATGCACGCTCCAAACTGTCAATCCAATAATCTTGAGCCATGGGGCACTCGCTACACCATGAAGCGGTAAATGATTCCACCAACATTTGGCTTGTATCTACGGCCCCGGTGCGGGAATCGCGAAAAACCAGGGTTTGTCTAACGGTGTCGTTCAACGCATTGTTGTCGCCATCTACACGTAAGATGTGCATGACCTCGTATGGCTTCCCTAACACCAAAGTCGAGGGTTCGATTTGAGGATACAGGCTGAAGGGATAAGATTCTCCCAAAAATGCGTTAGTGGCAGACGGTATTGACAATACAGAACTATCAATCCAAGTACCATTCATATAGGTGTTGACCCAAAGTTCTCCTCCCCCCTGGTATCCGAGGGCTTGAACCGACACCGGCATTCCAAAAGTTGGGGTGGCCGTACCCGAAGACAATGGATAAACAGTTTGATTGGGGCTATAAATGGAAATTTGCCAATCATTGCGGCTAGCTCCACTCCATTCGAAGGTAGAAAAGCGATTGTCCTGAGTAAAACGAGTTCCGTCGTATATCCAGGAATTGTTTTGCCACAATTGAGCCGATTCCGTATTGTTCCATTGTAAGCCCGTACTCAAATAGCGCACGGTATTGCTTAAATCGGCCATTTGTTCGACCACATGAATGCGGTAACTGCTTTCTTCCAAAACAATGGAGTAATACGCATATCGATCCCAACTGCATGAAGCCGAGTGAAAACGAATCCAGAGTTGACGATGGGGAAACTCGCCAAAAACTTTGGTGTATACGGCATCATTGTCCCCGTCCAAATTGACACCACCCACATAAATAACCTCGCTAGGCAAACCGGAAATGGGCAAGGTCAAAAAAGTATCTACCGAGGCCTTGGGCTCTGCGGTGGGTTGGCTAAAACTCACATACCCCGTACTGGCTACCCAAAACTCACTAACGGTTGAACCCGCATAGGCAAAAACAAAAGGAATGTCTTGCTTAGCCGAAAAAGCCTGTTTTCCGAGTGAATCAGCTAGAATTTTGGTCCAACCCGCCGTCTCCGTTTCGTTGTCCAATTCGCTATTGAGAATCTGACCTTTTGCATTTGGCGGGTTAGACCCGCTTCCTAGTTGTACAAGGCCATACGATTGGGCGCTAAGTTGCACGGCTGCCAGCAGACTGGCGAGCACAATCCATCTTTTTATCACAGGGACTTAACCTCCGAAACTAATTTTTGCAAACTGTCTTTGGCATCTCCAAAGAGCATTCCGCACTTGGTATTATAGAATAAATCGTTGTCAATACCGGCGTATCCGGCCTTCATACTGCGTTTGAGCACAACCACCTGTTTGGCGTTTTCAACATCCAAAATGGGCATGCCGTAAATGGGACTGCTCGGATCTGTTTTAGCCGCAGGGTTGACTACATCATTAGCTCCTACTACCAAAACCACGTCGGTTGTGGCGAACTCGGGATTGATGTCTTCCATTTCTACCAACTTATCGTATTCCACATTGCTTTCGGCTAGCAATACATTCATGTGACCAGGCATGCGGCCGGCTACCGGGTGAATGGCGTATTTCACTTCAACTCCTTCACTTTC
>JBJOHK010000066.1:0-42903 GCA_046047755.1 Bacteroidota bacterium
CCTGAGGTTCATTTTTATCGATGATTTGATAAGCTCTGGTGAATTCATCTTGCGTCGGATTACGCCTCAATACATCGTCAAAGGAGGCTATGACATAATTGAACGAATTCATGTTGATACCGTCATAAATCGGATTGTTGATCATGCAGGCGACCATTTCTGAATAACCTATTTCTTGCAAACGATAGCGATGGCGACTGATCAGCACGTTGCTGTATTTGGAAATGGCATCCAAGTTGGCATATACCCGAACAGAATCTCCTTCCAATCGAGCAACCGTAATTCCAAAACGGAGGCTGCCAATGGCTTGCCCGATATCTGGATCGGAAGCCCCCTCTAAAAAGCGCGCTTTGCTCACGTCGTATAACCGTTGGCTGTAGGCATGGCGATAGGAGGAATCTCCGAGCCGAAAGGTTGAATCCCACTGCAAAATTCGAATCAATGAATCCCGAGTGGAGTAGGCAAGTCCATTGCTCTTCAATTTAAATACCCAGTCGTTTCGCTCCACTTCAGTAGCTTCTCTACCCAAAAAATCAATGAATAAGCGATTGACATAATTGTCAATTTTCAATGTTGGAATGCTGCCGTAATTCGGTGGGCGGTTTCCATCTACTAGCGTATCATACGATTTGGTGCAAGATGCAAAGAGCAGTGTAACACTTGCACAAAACGCCAATATTTTTAGTGAACCGGCCATGGATTTGCATGGAATGCTCCAAGCAATTTACCTCATTTTGGGCTAAATTCGTGCATTAACCCTTTCTTTATGCCATTTTACAATCGATTGGGCCAAATCCCGGCCAAACGACACACTCAATTCCGGAAGCCCAATGGCGAACTGTATGCCGAAGAGCTGGTCAGTACCGAAGGTTTTAGCAGTCTTTATTCATTGATTTACCACTGCCACCCACCAACCCTTGTCAAGCAGGTGGATGAGCCTTATGACGTCAGTCCAAAAGCGGCGGTTGAGAAGAACATGAAACACCGAAGCTTTTTGACCTTCAAAACCGAGTCGGTCGATCGTTATTTGGACAGCAGAAAGGTTTTATTGTTTAACAGCGATGTACATATTGGCGTAGCGGCTCCTAGAAAAAGCATGACCGATGAATTCTTCAAGAATTCAGATGCTGATGAAGTATTGTTTATCCATGAAGGTTCAGGGGTCTTAAGAACCATTTATGGACAATTGCCCTTCTCCTATGGCGATTACCTAGTGATACCTAGAGGAACCATCTACCAAATTCATTTCAACGACGAAAACAATCGTCTGTTGGTGGTAGAATCCCCTTCGCCGATCTATCCTCCGAAACGTTACCAAAATAGTTTTGGTCAATTATTGGAGCACTCTCCCTACTGCGAACGAGATATTCGAGTTCCCGAGCAATTGGAAACACATGATGAAGTAGGGGAGTTTAAAGTTTTGATCAAGCAACAAGGTTTGATTTGGCCATATACCTACGCCACTCACCCCTTTGATGCTATAGGCTGGGATGGTTATTTGTATCCCTATGCCTTTAGCATTCACAATTTCGAACCCATAACAGGTCGGGTGCATCAACCACCCCCAGTGCACCAAACCTTCGAAGGGCGCAATTATGTAATCTGTTCGTTCTGTCCGCGTTTGTATGACTACCATCCTGAGGCTGTACCTGCTCCATACAACCATTCAAACATTGACAGTGATGAGATTCTCTATTATGTAGATGGCGACTTCATGAGCCGCAAGCATGTCGAGAGAGGCATGATTTCTCTACATCCAAAGGGCATTCCTCACGGGCCACACCCAGGAACTGTTGAGAAAAGCATTGGCAAGAGGGAAACTGGCGAACTGGCTGTCATGATCGATCCATTTTATCCATTGAAAATAACGCAAGAGGCATTGAATACGGAAGATCCAGGTTATTGGAAATCTTGGGTCGAGTAAATCATTGCACTTATACGATGAATAAAATTATAATAGGTGCTTATGCCATTCTAATTGGGTCAACAACGGCCCAAAATTCCATTTCCCATAGCCAATTTGCGCGCCAGTCCCGCCGTCTGGAACAGCGCTTAGAAAAGCTATGGCTACATGAAGCCTTACCGGCCACTCCTGAAACCCCTATGGGGTATTGGATACAGGAATACGTCAGCACCCGAGATCCTCAATTGGGGTATCCTCCAACAGAGCGTTTGATGGAGGCTATACTGGCCGAGCCTGTGCGCGGGGATGAGATTTTCCTCACACCTGGAAGTATAAAGTCTCCATGGGTAAGCCGAGGTCCTGACAATGTGGGTGGGAGAACTCGAGCATTGGTTTGGGACCCCAATGATTCTAAGGGTAAAAAAGTCTGGGCTGGCGCTGTCACTGGTGGATTGTGGAGCACCGATGACGTTACAAGCAGTGCTTCATCTTGGACTCACCATAGTGGTCTTTGGAGCAATTTAACCGTTACGGCTATCGCCTTTGATCCTAATAACAGCTCCATTATGTATGTAGGTACAGGAGAGGGTTGGGGCTCCACGCCGAGCAGTTCTCGGGGCTATGGAATTTGGAAAAGCAGCGACGGTGGAAAGACCTTTTCTCACCTTAGTTCCACTTCTAACTTCCTGTACATTAACGATCTGATTGTTAGAAGCGAGAATGGGCAAAGCGTAGTTTATGCGGCTGTTGATGCCAATTATGTAGGCGGGACCTGGCATGGCTTGAGTTACATGGGATTGCAGCGAAGCACCAATGGGGGTAGTTCTTGGAGCCAAGTGCTGCCGAAGATTCCATCAGCCACCGTGGTATATGCTCCAGCTGACCTAGAACTTGGCGCAGACAACCGTTTGTGGGTAGGAACACGAAATACCGCCTATGGGATTACCGACAAAGGGGGAGGGCGAATACTCTACACCGACAACGGAAGCAGCTTTACCACGGCCTACACGCATACGAACAAAGGAAGGGTTGCTATAGCCTGTGCTCCCAATAGTCCACGAGTGGTTTATGCGCTTTTTGAAAGCGGCGGTAAGGTAGATGCCATTAAAAGAACCGGAGACGCTGGTGCAACCTGGGCTTCAAAATCAGAACCCAGCGATGCCGACAACAGCATTCCGAGCACGGATTTTAGCCGAGGTCAAGCCTGGTACGACTTGGTATTGGCCGTTGACCCTAATGATTCCAATACGCTAGTGGCTGGTGCGGTAGATGTTTTTCGCAGCACGAATGGTGCCAGCTCATGGACCCAAATCAGCAAGTGGTCCAATAACGCCAATATGAATCAACTGTCTTGTTCCTACGTACATGCAGATATTCATGCTTTGATTTACGGCCAGGGCTCGTCCAACATCCTGTTGTTCGGAACCGATGGAGGCGTATTTTGGACCAATAACCTCAGCGGTGCTGCTTCGAGCTCTACGGCCATTGCTGAAAGAAACAAAGGCTATATCGTAACCCAATTCTACTGGGGGGACATCAGCCAAACAAAGAACAAAAACCAAATGGTGGCAGGGGCTCAAGACAACGGCACTTTGTACTTAGGATCATCGGGAATATCAGATAGACAAACCTTAAGTGGGGGAGATGGGGCCTATTGCTTCATCAGCCCAAGCGATGATAACAAAATGGTCGTCTCTTACATTCGCAATCAATATTACTACACCACTAATTTTGGGAATTCTTATGGGAATTTGATTCAAGATGGCACAAATGGCAAATTCATCAATCCCGCTCACTGGGACGATGCTGGACCCGGTTTGATCTCGTGCAAATCAAATGGTTCGGTATATCGCATTAAACTGGGATCAAGCCCCGGTACTCTTGAAACCAAAACATTCTCAAGCGGCTCTGAACAAGCTTCAGCTTTTGCTAGTATTTCATCAGGGAGCAAGAGCACGGTTTGGATTGGAACAGACGCTGGAAACCTGTATAAAACGACTGATTTCTGGGCCACAAACCCCAGCTTTACCCAAATAGGAACAGGAGTCAATGCCGGCAATATCAGTGGCATCTTCTGCCACAATAACTCGGACACCCTAATACTGGTTTTGAGCAATTACGGTATTAATAATGTATACCTATCCACGAATGGGGGCTCTAGCTTTAGCGCCAAAGATGGCAATTTGCCAGATATGCCCGTTTGGTCGGCACTGATGAATCCCAAGCATCCCGAACAGGCCATGATCGCCACTGAATTGGGGATATATAGCTGCGATAACATATTTGCCGCATCACCTGTCTGGTCAGCCCAACAATCAGGTATGGGAGCCGTTAGGACCATGAATTTGCGCTTGCGCTCTTCTGATTACACCGTAATGGCTGTTTCTCATGGGCGCGGTGTATTCACTAGCGATGCTTGGAAATATGATTCTCCTGTTGCCAAATTTGCCGTTTCAGACACCCAGATTTGTAGCGGCAAAAGTATCAGCATTACCGATTTATGCCTCAACAATCCCAGTTCTTATGCCTTCTCCATAAGTCCAAACAAAGGGTTTCGATACGTTTCGGGAACGAATTCAAGTAGCGCAGAACCTATTGTTGTGTTCGATAGTGCCGGTATCTATCAGATTCGATTGGATGTCAGCAATACAGCCGGAAATGACAGTTTTCTCCTCGCTTCCAGCATTCGCGTTGATTGGCAAGATAGCTTGTATGGTACCATGCTAAGCTCTGAGAATCCCATTTGCATTTCCTAATCTGTCCAATTGAACATGGAAATGAATGGAAACAAAAGTGCTTCTACATTGAACTACCAATGGAGCGATAATGGAAACATATTGAATAGCGAAAAGGGCAGTGTGCTCAATATCAGTAATGCTCAAAGAGGCCATCTGTATCGCTGCCTTGTATCCTCGAGCAAAACTCGCTGCATGGCTTCATTGGCCTATTCAGACAGCATTGATTTCAATGCTACCGTCAAAGGCCTTGATAACCTTAGCATTCGCTTAAGTTGGGATACCATGTATGCAGAACCGATTAGAAGTACAGGGGTTTATTCTTGGTATTGCAATGGTGTCAAGGTTGGGGCAGGCACCACACACAAGGTAGTGAAAAACGGAAATTACCGCTGCGTATTCGAGGAAATAGGCTGCAGTAGCGACTCCAGTAACTTAATCAAATTCAATTCTTTAAACTTAAATCAACCAACTAGAGAGTCGAGAATAATCAAACCCAACCCCAGTAATGGACACTCTTACATTATGTTAAGTAGCAATGTGGTACGATTGCAAATACTCGAATTGGCGACAGGAAGATTGATTCGAGAAATAGAAGTGAACGAACGCCATCGAGAAATGGAGTACGCCCTTGAACTGGATAGTAAAGGAACTTATTCAGTACAACAACTGGATTCATTCGGTCATATTATTTCCCAAGATATTTGGGTCATTCAATGAGCTGAGAATTAAAAAAATCATTCGACTTTGGACTAAGGCCCGGGATTTTGCAAAATCCCGGGTTTTTTATGGCTGTTAACATTTGGCAAGGTCGACAGTAACAAGATCGCAATTGAGGATGCATTTGAACGAGAATGATTAACAGGAAACAATACCGAGAGAGTAATTGGCTACAGGGTGACAAAACAGTGCCTTATGGTTTTGAACAACGGAATGGCCCATTCTGTTCGACGATGTATTTGTAATATAATTTACATTATGTTAAATAATAATGCACAAAGAAACCCGGCACATGGCCGGGCTTCCTTTTTTTAAATTCGTGTATAAGCTGCTGCTTTATTGCCGCTTGCTTCAGATTCACTCACCACTTTTCCATCAACGATGATTTGAATGGTCAAGCTGCCCTCTCCAATCAATCGAGCAGTCAACATCAATTCACCTGAACGGTCTTCGTAGTCAAATGGTTTTTCCCAGCCGTCAGCCGTTTCCGTCCAACCGCTGTTAGGACTTGGCAAGTCAACACTGCTCGTCTTACCCAACTTGTTGAAATACGAAATGCTCATTTTCTTGTTATCAGTCAAGATGCGGTATACAACCGATGAACCAGTATAGACTTCAACGTCTTGCAACAATCGGCTCTGTCCCAAATAGAAACTTACCTTAGAGTCATCGTCAGTTTCCTGGTAGCACTGCATCAATGCGCGGCACAGATTGACCTGATCGGTAACGCTGTAATCGTAGTTATCACGAGCAACTTCAAGATATTCAATAGCTTCAGTGTACAAGGCTCTGCGCTTTGAATCTCGCTCGGCCCCTGACAAATCATTCAACTTACGGCTTTCAAATTTCATCAAAGCCACACCCAAGTTGAAATTCGCATCGTAATGCAACGGATCCAATTCAACGGCTTTTCTATAATCGCTGATAGCATTATCGTATTGCTCATCTTCTTGCATTAGATAACCACGAGTGTAATACATGTTGGCAGAAGGATTTCCGTTCTCCACGCTGCGATTGATCTGAGCCGTTACGTCTTCCATTAGGGCATCTTCCATTCCGCGAGACACATACATGTTTACCAAAATTTGGAAAATGGCATTGTTGTATTGGGTAGCCTCTAAAGCTTGGCGAATAGCCGCCTCTGCTTTGGCGGTATCCCCATTTTTCTGATACACTCGGCTAAGGGTTTCGACAACCACTGGAGTGACGACTCCATCGTTAACCAACCCCTGCAATATACTCATGCTTTTTTCATTGGAAGAATGCAATGAAGCCACTTGTGCCAAGGTTTCTTGCATGGTTTTTTTGGTAATCTTACTACGCTCCAAATTGCCAATCATCGCGGTATCTAAATGATTGTATAGCTTGAGCAACAATTCATAATACTCGGTTAATTGGTCGTAATCTTCATTGTTGTACAAAGAAGAAGATTCATTAAAAACCGCGGCAAAACTGCGATTGACCTCAATTTCAGCGCTTTCCAAATCGTCGTATCGTTTTTTGGCAGGACTTTCATAGAATGCCAAAATGCTCTCACCTGAAATGAATCCAGCCTTCTCAGCCAGAGGAGCGATTAGGCTATCCCCTTTGGAATCAAACAATCGGCTATAAACCATTGATTTGATTAAAAACATACGAGCATTGTTGTAGGTTTTTTCATTCACAGCCGCTTTGTCAATCTCTTCTTTAGCCAGCATCAATTCATCGGCCGTTCCACTTGCCAATGAATATTCAGCGCTATTGATAGAGCGTTCTTGAGCTTGCAATTGTGCCCCTATCATGCAAAGGGCAATCATCCATATTGATTTTTTCATAGCCTTAGTTTTCGTCGTTACTCTCCAAATCCGTGCCAGACTCTGGTGCTTGGAATTCCGTTCCGTCTGATTGACCTTCAATCACCTGACCTTCAACCCCTTCTACCCCATCTTGATCTTCCTCATCTTCACTCTTTGGAGTGCGGGTAACCCCGGCGATGCTGTCGCCATCTTTGATGTTGATCAATCTAACACCTTGTGTGGCTCGGCCCATGATGCGAAGGTTCTCTACGGCGGTACGTATGGTCATTCCGCTGCGGCAAATGATCATCAATCCATCTTCATCTTTTACCGTCAAAATACCGACCAAATCACCGGTTTTCTCTGTGATTGAGATGGTTTTCACGCCTTTTCCACCACGGCCAGTGATGCGGTAATCATCCAAGTTGGTTCGTTTTCCGTATCCACGTTCAGAAACGACCAAAATGGTAGAGTTATCTGTCTCTGGATTCACGCAAACCATTCCGATTACCTCGTCATTGGCATCTTCGAGGGTTACACCGCGAACACCGGCAGCCGTACGACCCATGGCGCGAACTTTCGCCTCTGGGAAACGAATCGCCTTACCCTTGCGTTTGGCAATCAGCACTTCGCTTGCTCCATCTGTCAAACAGGCTTGAAGAAGCTCATCACCTTCACGCACGGTAATCGCATTGATTCCGTTTGAACGAGGACGTGAATAAGCCTCCAACGATGTTTTCTTCACGGTTCCCTGCTTGGTTACCATGATGATGAAGGTATTATTGATGTAATCCTCGTCTTTGAGGTTTTGTACATTTATATACGCCTTAATCTTATCGTCTGAAGGGATGTTGATTAGGTTCTGTATGGGTCTTCCTTTGGTAGCCTTTGCTCCTTCGGGAATTTCGTACACCTTCAACCAGAAACAACGGCCTTGTTCGGTAAACAGAAGAAGATAATTGTGCGTACTGGCAATAAAGAGGTGCTCCACGAAATCATCGTCTCTGTGCTTCACCCCTCTCAAACCTTTACCACCGCGGTTTTGCTCTTTGTATTCGGCAAGAGGCGTGCGCTTGATATAACCCATGTGAGAAATGGTTACCACCACCTCTTCGTTAGGTATCAAGTCCTCGATATTGATCTCTTCAGCATTGAATTCGATATCGGTACGGCGCTTATCACCGTATTTTTCTTTGATCTCATTGGTCTCATCTTTGATGATCTGCATGCGCAAATCTTCTGAAGCCAAAATGCTCTCGAGATATTGAATTTCCTTTAAAACTTCGGCGTGTTCAGCGCGAATCTTATCGCGTTCCAGGCCAGTAAGGCGTTGCAAGCGCATATCCAAGATTGCCTTAGATTGAATTTCACTCAAGCCAAACTGACCCATCAAGCCATCGCGGGCTTCATCGGGGGTTTTGGATGCGCGAATCAAAGCAATGACGGCATCTAGGTTGTCAAGGGCAATCAGCAAACCTTCCAAAATATGGATGCGTTTGCGGGCTTCGGCCAGCAAATATTGGGTGCGACGCTGTACAATCTCGTGGCGATGGTCGACAAAATGGCGAATTTGGTCTTTGAGATTCAGCATCATGGGGCGCCCTCCTACCAATGCAATGTTGTTCACAGAGAAGCTGCTCTGCAATGGGGTAAACTTGTACAGCTGGTTGAGCACAATGTTGGGAATGGCATCGCGTTTCAAGTCAAACACGACTCTCATTCCTTGGCGACCGCTTTCATCGCGTACAGCCGATATACCATCAATGACCTTTTCGTTGATCAAATCAACAGTCTTGATGATGATTTGAGAAGGCGTCACTTGGTAGGGAACCTCCGTGACGACAATCATCTCTTTGCCCGTTTTGGAAATCTCAATTTCGGCCTTACCACGCATCACAACGCGACCTCTTCCGGTTTCAAAAGCAGAACGTATGCCCTCTACCCCGTAAATGATACCACCCGTTGGAAAATCAGGCCCCTTGACGTGTTCCATCAAGTCTTCAACCGTGATTTCGTTATTCTCGATGTAGGCAATGATACCCTCGCACACCTCTGATAGGTTGTGAGGGGCCATGTTGGTGGCCATACCTACGGCAATACCGGCTGCTCCATTCACCAGCAAACTGGGAATCTTGGCAGGCAGTACGGAAGGTTCCTTCAAGCTTTCGTCAAAGTTGGGGCGAAAATCAACGGTATCTTTATCGATGTCTACCATCATCTCTTCCGCAATCTTGCGCAAGCGAGCCTCGGTGTAACGCATGGCCGCCGGCGGATCCCCGTCGATGGAACCAAAGTTTCCCTGGCCATCTACAAATGGATACCGCAAGCTCCAATCTTGAGCCATACGCACCATGGTATCATAAACACTGCTATCACCGTGTGGGTGGTATTTACCTAACACCTCTCCTACGATACGCGCCGATTTTTTATAAGGACGATTGGAAGCCAAGCCCAATTCCACCATACCGTAGAGCACTCGACGGTGAACTGGCTTCAAACCATCGCGAACATCAGGTAATGCTCGAGACACAATTACGGACATCGCATAATCGATGTACGCGGTTTTCATTTCATCCTCGATGTTAATCGGAATGATTTTCTCTTGAAACTCCTTGTTGTCGTTGTTCTCTTCCATTCTATTGAATCAATGTAGCAATTTAACACTTCACGCGCGCGAACCCGCGCGTCACGCGTGAGGGTTGCCCACATTTTGTATACATTTCAAGCCCATTAGAGGCCCGTTAAAGCAAAAAAAGAGGGGCTCACACCCCTCTTCTTCATTCTTTCGTTAAAACGTCGCCAAAGCGATTAATTGTAATTCTTCTTGTGACCGGTAGTTCCAGCCTTAAGCATTTTAATTTTACCACTGCCGTCTTTATTCAAACGTTGCACGGTTCCAAATCCCAAGTTGTTCAACTTTTCTTCCAAACGAAGCATATCACCGGCTACAACGACGATCAGCTCGTCCGTATTCAGGTATTGCTTAGCTAGAGCGTTGAACTCTTCTTTGGTCATGCTTTGCAAGGTCGCCAATTGTTGTGCGGTATAATCTTCAGACAATCCGCGATTGGCCATAGATAAAATGAATCCTGCTTTTTGGAATAGCGATTCGTAATCCAAAGCCTCAGATGCGATCAACGCCGATTTGGTAAAGGCAAATTCCTCGTCGGTGATGCCTTCATTTTTGTAGGTTTCCAACACATTTAATATCTCAACAATAGCTGAGTCTGTGGCTTCTGACTTTACTCCTGCAGAAATCACATAGGTACCGGGAAGGTCTTTGTATCCAGCGCTGAATCCGCCGCGAATGCCATAGGTCCAAGCTTTTTCTTCACGAATCTTCAAATTCAAACGACTATTGAAGTTGCCTGCGAGAGCAAAGTTCATAACCGTAGCCTTGTAAAAATCGCCAGTGGCATCGTATGGCAAGGTTTTGAAACCGATGTAAATATCAGACTGTTTGGCATCTACGTATTCCACTCCAAAAATTTGAGAGGTTTGGAATTCGTAGTTGTTTTCGGGCATGGGGATGTTTACCGTCTTGGCTTTCCAATCTCCTAGGAAAGAGAAATACTGCAACACCTCTTCTTGGTTCACAGAACCCACAACCACCAACTTGCTCACGGAAGGCGAGAAATACTTTTCCCAATAGGCTTGACAATGGCTCAACTGAACTTTTTCGTACTGGCTCGCGCCTACATAAGTTCCCAAAGCATTGTCGCCCTGTGTCAAGCGAGACCAAGCATTTGAAGCGCCAGTGCCTCGGTTCAACAAATCTGAGTTGGCGCTTTCAACGGCGCGTTTCTTTTCTTTGCTGTATTCGTCTGAATCCCAACGAGGTTCAAATAGCATTTCGCGCATCAAGGCTGCAGCCGCTTCCAAATTCTGCTTCTCGCAACCCAAGGTTACGTACATAGAAGTGGCTCCAGCTCCAATATTGATACTAGCACCCAAACGCTCCATTTCCTGCTCCAATTCAGCGGGCGTGCGCTTGGCTGTACCGTTTTGAAGAGCCATAGAAAGCATATCAGCCGTGCCTGCCGGAATGGTTTTTCCATCTTCCAACAAGGCTCCCCCATCGATGCTCATGCGCACAAAAACGCGGGGAGTTTCATCAAAGGGCGAAGTCCATACTTCTAGGCCATTTTTCAATACTTTTTTCTGAACCTGAGGAACAGCGACTTCCTTTACAGCTGAGGGTTCAGGACGAACACTGCGATCAAAATTGTCCTGTACGGGACGGTATTGCAAACCCTTGTATTCTGCTTCAGCCACAGGATTGCGGTAATCGGCATTGGGGTTAAAGCTTTGGTACTTGGGTTTTTCACCATCAGCACCTGCTCGAGCAGGTTCAATGACCACAGTAGAAGACTTTTTGGTCTTGATGTATTGGCGGTAAACGCGCATGATATCCTCACGCGTAACCGATTTGATGCGCTCTGCTTCAGACTCCAAATTGGTCAACTTACCATCGGCTCCGCGAGCATCCAAATACCAAAACATGCTCAAATAATTGGCTTTGGTGCTAGCACCTTCCAATCCATTTGACAAATTGCTGAGCATATTGATTTTGGCTCTCTCCAAATCTTCATCACTGAAGTTCACGAATTCAAAAGAATCAATGGCCGTAGCGAGCATGCTTCTCAATCCATTGATGTCGCTCCAAGGATAACCGACCACTATGAACGAAAATTCGCCGGCCAATTCGTGGTTAATGGCACTCAGCGGATTGTTATTGGCTCCCACTTGGATGGCCCATTCCTTGTCTACAAAACGCTGGTACAAAGGAGAGTTTCGAGTGTTACCCCACAAATAGGACAACATATCCAAAGCTGCTTCATCACTGCTCATGACAGGCGCCCCAACAAAAGTGGTGTAAATCAAAGGCAAATTGGCATTGGGATCAGAGTAAGATGCGATTTTGTTTTCCTTCAAAACCACTGGGCGAACGCGCTGTTTGCGCACTTCTGGGCCGGCCTGAATGCTACCGAAATACTTTTCTGTCCAAGCGACAACTTCTGAAGCGTTAACATCACCGGAAACAATGACACAGGCATTATTTGGGCCATACCAACGCAAAAAGAAATTGCGCAAATCGTTGCTATCAGCTCTATCCAAGTCATCGACAAAACCGATGGTTGACCAGCTGTAGGGATGATCTGAAGGATACAATTCCTGATCTTTCACCTCCATCAAGAAACCATAAGGAACGTTGTATCGCTGATCCTTTTCGTTTTTAACCGTACTGCGCTGAATTTCAAACTTCTCGTTTGTGTATGCCTCTAAGAAGCAACCCATGCGATCGGCTTCCATCCACAGAGCAGTTTCTGTAAAGTTGCTAGGGAAGGTTTCAATGTAGACTGTGCGATCACGCGTGGTGTTGCCATTAACGTCTCCACCGTATTCTTTGATAATTTTAAAATGTTCTTCATCGGCTACGTGCTGTGAACCTTGAAACAACATGTGCTCAAAAAAGTGAGCAAAACCCGATTTACCGGGAATTTCACGAGCAGAACCTACGTGATAGGTTACATTAATGTGAGCAACTGGATCACTGTGATCTTCGCTTACAATTAAGGTTAACCCATTGGGCAAGGTGTACATTTCATAGGGGACTACCATCGAGCCGGGCTGAGCCTCGACCTTTTCCACCAAAGTAGCCTGGGCTGAAATATTGGAAATCAATCCAAAAACAAAGCCCCATACTAGTGCAGATTTTTTCATCATAATGAGAATCACAAAAGTAACGTTTAACCGCCACTATTGAAAAGCGACTAAACGAGCGATAATTGGATTTCAACGACAAGTTGAACGCCCCATAAAAGGGGAATCATCTTAGTTCAATTTGGCTTTCAAATAGGGCGCTGTAACGCTGTCTTTGACTTCAGCCAAACCTTCAGGTGTACCTTGAAAAACCAAGTTACCTCCTTCTTCCCCAGCCTCTGGGCCTAAGTCTATAATCCAATCAGCACATTTGGCAACATCCAAATTATGCTCGATGCACAAGACCGTATGCCCCCGCTTGATTAAGGCTTGCAAAGAAGCTAGCAATTTCTTGATGTCGTGAAAGTGAAGTCCGGTTGTAGGTTCATCGAATACAAACAGGGTTCCCCCTTCCTTATGAGGACTGGCTTTGCTCAAGTAAAATGCCAGTTTCACTCGTTGGGCCTCTCCTCCACTCAAGGTATTGCTACCCTGGCCCAATTTTACATAACCCAAGCCTACATCAGCCAAGGGCTGCAGTCGCTCCAATATACCTTTGTGATCTTGGAAAAACGATAAGGCTTCCTCAACGGTCATTTCCAAGACATCAAAAATATTTTTGTCTTTGAAGGTCACTTCCAAGACTTCTTTTTTATAACGCTTGCCGCCACATGCCTCGCAAGGAAGCTTAATGTCAGCCATGAACTGCATTTCAATGATACTTTCACCTTCTCCACTGCAGGAGTCGCAACGGCCACCATCAACATTGAATGAAAAATGAGAGGGTTTGAATCCTTGAAAATGCGCCAATGGCTGGGAAGCAAATAAGTCCCGGATTTCGTCAAACGCTTTCACATAAGTCACGGGGTTCGATCGGCTGCTTTTGCCTATGGGGTTTTGATCAACCAACTCGACACCTTTGATCAAATGAACATCTCCTCCCAGTGACTTGAACTTACCTTGCTTGGCACCCGAAAACTGCCCCAAATGCCTCGAGACGACTGGATACAACACACCTTTAATAAGGCTTGTTTTCCCACTACCCGAAACCCCAGTCACTACGGTAAGAGCCTCCAAAGGAACTTCAATGCTTACATCTTTTAGGTTGTTTGCGCGAGCACCCTCCAAAACAATTTTTTGGCTCATTGGGCGTCGATTTTTTGGAACGGCAATAAACTCAGTACCATTGAGGTATTGACCTGTAAGACTCTTAGAATCTTTCCTGATTTGCTCAAGATCACCGGAAAAGACCAAATGCCCACCCCCTGAACCAGCCAAAGGACCAATATCCAGAATATTGTCGGCATTGGCCATGACATCTTCATCGTGCTCGACCACAACTACCGTATTTCCTTCTTGTTGCAAAGACTTTAATACGCCAATCAATCGTTCGGTATCGCGGCTGTGCAAGCCGATTGACGGCTCATCCAAAACGTACAACGAACCCGTCAAATTAGACCCTAGAGATGTAGCCAAATTGATTCGTTGACTTTCTCCTCCACTCAAGGTGTTGCTCAACCGATTCAGGGTCAAATAACCCAAGCCCACATTTTGCAAAAACAACAACCTGGACTGTATTTCCGTCCAAATCCTATCAGCCACATGAGCATCCTGATCAGATAATTTTGCCTGCTGAAAGTACAAAGAGGCATCGTCAATTTGCATCAACAACAAGTCGGGCAAGTTCATCCACTCCGATTGACCCGATTCACTATCTACATTCAGCAATTTCACCCAAGAAGCTTCCTTCCTCAATCGAGTTCCCTTGCAATCATGACAAGTCGTTTTTCCTCGGTAACGAGCGGCCAAAACACGGTATTGAATTTTATAGGACTTCTCTTCTAAATAGCTAAAAAACTGACGAATACCTTCTACTCCTTTTCCCCCATTCCACAACAAATCCAACTCAGATTTAGTGAGATCCCTGTATGGCCTGTGTATGGGAAAATCCAACTTGAGCGCGGCTCGAATGAATTCGTTTTTCCAAAGCCCCAGTGTTTCTCCTTTCCATGGCGCCACCGCACCTTCATGAACGCTCAAAGAAGGATCTGGAACTACCAATTCTTCATCGATGCCCAAAACCGACCCAAAACCCTCACAAGTTCGGCACGCACCGTAGGGGTTGTTAAAGGACAGAAAATCTTGCGTCGGTGTTTCAAAGACCATACCGTCTAATTCAAATCGATTGTTGAATTCCAGTGTTTTTTTGGATTCAACATCTACGAGTGAGCAATTTCCATTGCCCTCCCAAAATGCTGTTTCTACCGCATCGAACAAACGGCTTTCTACCTCGCTGTCTTCGGCATCAATACGCAATCGGTCTACAATCAATACTGGACTACCTTGGTAATGTTGTCCAGATTCAATCAAATCAGCCAAGGGGTAATCGGTCAATTCCCAAGCCACTCGATTGAAACCTTTTTGCTGCATCAGCGCCCAGTCTTCCGGTTTGTAAGTACCTTGAGTTAAGGGTGCACAAATCCAGAGGCGTTTTCCATTGAAATCACTCAACGCAGCATCCACGACGTCTTGAGGGGAATCTTGCTTAACCGTACGGCCTGATACCGGTGAAATGGTTTTACCTACACGGCTGAACAATAATTTTAAATAATCGTAAATCTCCGTTGAAGTCGCTACAGTGCTACGCGGATTTCGAGTATTGACCTTTTGCTCAATGGCAATTGCGGGGCAAAGCCCCTCTATTGAATCAACGGCTGGCTTCTTCATCCTGCCCAAAAACTGACGGGCGTAGGCACTCAAACTTTCTACATACCTTCTTTGGCCTTCCGCAAACAATGTATCAAACACCAATGAAGACTTACCAGATCCTGAAACTCCCGTTACCACCGTAAAGGAGCCCAGTTCAAATTCGGCATCAACCCCTTTTAGGTTATGCTCTTTGGCATTGGAAATTCGAATGAATTCTTTCTGCTTAGTCACCGTGAATTATCGAATGGTATCTTTAACAACAGAAGCTCCGGCGCAGATTCCCAAGCCCCCTTCAATATTGGTATACACAGAAACAGGCTCTGTAAATAGACCCGATTGCTGGGTATACTGATCCAATGATTGCACATATAAGAAATAGTCTTCATTCATGCTTTGAACGCTAACCATATACTTATACTGCTGACCCTTAGAAGCAAACGGAGTAGTGAAGTTAAAAGTCTTTACTCCTCCATTGAATAGAGCATCGCTTATGACAAAACCACCCTCTGGGGTAGAAATGGATTGCGCTTCCAATTCTTTGTCTTGGAAATCTGGACTAACAATGAACCACTGAGCAATGAAGTCGTCGTAACGATACAAGGATATGTTGTAGTAATTGCGATCCTGTTTTTCGTCTACGATTTTCAATGATAAGGTTCCTGTAGGAAACCCATCTGCATCAACTCCTGTATTATCAACCCAAGTGGATGGAGCCAATTTGACCGTTGTGGGCAAAGTAGTATTCCCCGTTGCTTGCGGGAAATTGGCATAGTTTGCCACAATTTCATAATGCTCACCCGGCTTTGGGAGAATGGATGCTTCGTATCGACTTTGACCAAAATTGAATGGCATGGGAAACTGATTCCCTACTTGATCAAACAAGACAATCGATGCGTTTTCAATTGGCGCTGGTCCCAGACTATCAGCCAAGGGAATGTTAGAATTCACAGTAGCCCAAACAGCCTGATCAGTAGTCATTAGGCTGTTGACTACCAGCCTTGGTTTGTATGTGAGCATGGATGAATCCAATTCTGTTTCGCAAGCTGAAAGGCCCGCAAAAACCATTAGACTCAGTAAAATTTTCGAGATTTTCATCAAAATTCAATTCTATAAAAGGCCGATGGAACAAACGTAAACAAATGAATTCCAATTAGTTTAACCTCTCCATTCTCAAAGGAAAGATTGGTAAACATTGGATTCACCCAGCCCATAATGTTGTACACCTGAATTCCATAATACTCGTTATACCCTCTGGGTATTTCAGGGTGAATGGCCTTGGTAAATCCTAGGTCAATTCGCTTGTAGGCTGGCAAACGGTAATTGTTTTTCTGGCTGTAATCATAAACCAAACTGCCATCAGTGGTTACGTAACGACTAGAGGGAACCGTGGCCAAATTTCCGCTCATGAAGACACCTGAAGCATTAACCCGGAAGGTGGGAGCAATGTACCATGTCAACTGCGCACTAGCCTTGTGAGGTCTATCCCATCGAAACGGATAAGGATTGCCTTCATTAACGGCTGGATAGGTGCGCTCAGAACGACTAAAGGTATAAGAAGCTAAACCTGTTACTTTACCCGAATTCTTGGAAATCAAGAATTCAAAGCCGCGGGCAGACCCTTCCCCTTGGACGATCGCTTCGTCCCAGAAATTGGGCTTTAATACATCATTCGCTGCACCTGTCAAATCTGTGATTCCATAGAACTTTTTCCAAAATCCCTCCGCGCTCATTTCAAAGCGAGAGCCCAATGGCTGCCTGTATCCTACACTGGCTTGAAGGGTCTTTTGAGGGGTGAAATTACCCGAGGTTGGGAACCACATGTCTCGTGGCAGAATACCAACCATGCTGGATAATTGATGAATGCCTTGATTGGAAATACCAGCGGCCAACTGAAATCTCTTCTGACCTTCCATCATCTGAGAAAGCAAGAATCTGGGCTCCAAACGTGTAAAGAAGTTGCTACCTGAGATATAGGTCCAAGATCGCAGTCCCATGTTAATGGAAAGGCCAATATTGGGATGCAACTCCCACTCGCCATAATGGCTGATTTCTACAGGTACTTGAGCATTCTCCATTCCATACAGAGTGTCACTATAAGGGTTGCCATTTGATTGTATGCCTAAATACTCAAGACCCGGCTTCATATTATGCGCTATCCACTGAGTTCCATAGCGAATTCGGCTGTTATTGTCCAACAAATAACTAAAATCAGCTTGAGCTTGAAAATCCGTGATCGCATGCTCGGTTGAAAAAAACAAATGAGAAACTTGTTGATTGATGGAGCCAGAATCGTAAACGGAACGAATGTCAAAAGGGTTATAAAACCGGTACCTCGATATTCCGGCAGAAAACGTAGCAAAATGGCGGTAATTGAAGATGTGGGAACAAGAAACCCCAGCCAAGGTGTTTTGCCAAGTCACTCCTAACAGAATAGAGGCATCGATAGAAGTACCCGAAGAATCAAGAACTTGTGAAAATTGCCTGATTTGATATTTATCTCGACCATTATAGAGCCAAAATGACCATTGGGTATATTGATCTTGCTTGTGGTCAACCTTTACATTGAAATCATGCATGTTGACAACCGTTGAGGAGCCTCCGTCTGATGAGTTAAAATCAAACAACCAATCCAAGTAACTGCGACGAATGCTCATGGCCATGGTGGTTCTACCACTGAGGTCTAAAGGAGTTTCAATCGATAAATTGAATGATAGAGGATCTATTTGTAGAGAGCCACTTGTTTTCTCGGCTGAACCGCCTTGAGTAGTAACATCCATGACGGCTCCACCCGCACGGCCTCCAAAACGAGCAGGCGCCACCCCTCTGTACAAGACCACACTTTTATTGATTTCTGGGTTGTAGTTGGATAACAAACCCCAAATATGACCATTGCCGTAAATGGGCATTCCATTCATCAAAAACAAATTTTGATCAGAGTTAGAGCCCCTTACATACATACCACTCAAGCCTTCCAAACCACCCGAAACTCCGGGTAAAAATTGAAGATACTTGATAGGATCCGTAAGACTAAGCAGAGTGGGCGCATCAGTCACCTGTCTTTTAAGGGGTTTATAAGAACTCACTTGAGCATCGTATAAACTCAAAAACTTCGCCGATGAGTCAGCTTTACCTCTAGGAGTTGGAGTTAGGAAGACATTGTAGCTTTTGGGATTATCTATTTCCAACTCTACTCGAAGCGGCTTGAAACCACTGGCAACAAAAACGAAGGTTCTCAACCCCTTGCGTGTGGCCAATTGATAAAACCCTTGCTGTGTAGCCTCGGTGTATTCATGAGTGGCCGAATCAATAGCGATTGCTCCAGGAATAGTCTCCAAGGTTCGTTCGTTGTAGACCCAACCATACAAGCCGATTTGCGCCATTGTCGCCGAGGGAAGAACAGCGAGTAACAATATGCTTGCGCGGAAAACAAATGGCCAAATTTTCACCATAAAACAAAGGTACGGCATCGATACCGAAGGAGTCGTTTCCTATCCGTTTAATGACGAAAAACTCGGCTTAATTCTACCGAGCAAGATTCCAACTTCGCTTGGGGTATGTGAATATGAGGTTTGGATAGGCAAATTCGAGCCGATTCCACATCTACAAATCGGCTTTCAATGGCCTCAAGGATATGCTGCCCCAGTTCTTCTAACAGAGAATATTCGTTCCTGGAAATTTCTTTGATCAAGGAGACGAGTTCGGCGTAATCCACACTATTATCCAAAGTCCAACTCCATTTTGGGTCTCTGCTTAATGACACCGACAGAGATATACTCAATAGAGTGCCAGCCTTGCGTTCAAGAGCGTGTACACCAATTGGGGCGAGAACCTGAAGCTTCGATATGTTTACTTGAATTAACAGACGATGGATAATTAGCCTATGGCAAAAATAGGCAGGACCTTACATTTGTGTAAATACCTCATGAAAACGACCGATTTGAATGCCCTTTATGAAGCAGGACGCGGCAAAGACCGCTACCAAGCCCCTGACTTTTATGGAATCGACGATTTGCTCACTGAAGAACAAATTTTGATTCGCCAATCGGTGCGGGATTGGGTAAAAAAAGATGTAAGCCCCATCATTGAACACTATGCACAGTTGAGTGAATTCCCTCGACACATCGTTTCTGAACTAGGTGCTGTTGGAGCCTTTGGTCCTCAATTGCCCGCTGAATACGGATGCGGAGGCATGGACTACACTACCTATGGTATCATCATGCAAGAATTGGAACGCTGCGATAGTGGCATTAGAAGCACGGCTTCCGTACAAGGCTCATTAGTGATGTATCCCATTTTCAAATTTGGATCTGAAGAGCAGCGCAGGAAATATCTTCCCAAATTAGCCAGTGGCGAATGGTTGGGTTGTTTTGGATTGACCGAACCCGATCATGGCTCTAATCCGGCGGGAATGACCACCCATTTTAGCGACCAAGGCGATCATTATTTGTTGAACGGTGCAAAAATGTGGATCAGCAATGCCCCTTTTGCTGACGTGGCTGTGGTTTGGGCTAAAAACGAAGAAGGGATCGTTCATGGTTTGATTGTGGAACGCGGCATGGAAGGCTTCTCTACTCCAGAAACGCACAATAAATGGTCGTTAAGAGCGAGCGCAACTGGAGAATTGGTGTTTCAGAATGTAAAAGTGCCCAAATCCAATCTGCTTCCCGGTGTTAAAGGGCTAAAAGGGCCCCTAACCTGCTTAAATTCGGCACGCTACGGCATTGCATGGGGAGCCTTGGGTGCGGCCATGGATTGCTACGACTCCGCCAAGCGCTACGCTTCTGAAAGGCAGCAATTCGGCAAACCCATAGGCGCTTTTCAGTTGCAACAAAAGAAACTTAGCGAAATGCTGACTGAGATCACCAAGGCTCAGCTGCTCGTGTGGCGCCTTGGACATCTCATGGACAATGGAAAAGCCAGCCCCGCTCAAATTTCGATGGCCAAACGCAACAATGTTGAAATTGCGTTGAATGTAGCTCGCGAAGCCCGTCAGATGTTGGGCGGAATGGGAATAACCGGAGAATTCCCCATTATGCGTCATATGATGAACCTCGAGTCAGTGGTTACCTATGAAGGTACCCATGACATACATCTGCTCATATTGGGTATGGAAATCACAGGCGAAAATGCCTTTAATGGATAAAACAAAAGAAGAGATGGATAGTATAAAATTTGGAACTGACGGCTGGCGAGCCATTATCGCCGATACATTTACCGTAAGCAATGTAAATCGCGTGGCATGGGCTACGGCTAAGTGGCTGCAAACCGAACCATTGGAAAACCACTGCGTAGTAGGTTATGACTGCCGATTTGGCGGTAAGTTGTTCGCGGAAGAAACAGCCTGTGTACTGGCTTCAGAAGGAATAAAGGTGAGTCTCTCCCCCTCTTTTGTGAGCACACCGATGATTTCACTCGCTGCTTTTACACTAAAAGCAGGTGCCGGTATCATATTGACGGCCAGCCATAACCCTCCCTCCTACAATGGTTTCAAAATAAAAGCCCATTACGGGGGTCCTGCCACACCTGCCGAGGTGAGCAAAGTCGAAGACCTTATTCCTGATTCACCGGTCCTTTTGAATCGTGGATTGGAAGATTACATAGCTCAAGGAATGATTGAATACGTGGATTTTGAATCCATGTACATCCAGCATTGCCAGAAGCAATTTGACATGGCACTTCTAGAGAAGAATGCCTCAAAATTGGCCTATGATGCCATGTATGGAGCCGGCCAAACAGCCGTAAGAAAAATGCTACCTGCCGCTCACTTTTTGCACGCCGATTACAACCCAAGTTTCATGGGAAGGGCTCCCGAACCCATTGCCAAGAACTTACCCGAATTGAGCGCTCTGATTGCTGAAACTCCCGAACTAACCTGTGGACTAGCTACCGATGGCGATGCTGATCGAATTGGATTTTTTGATGAGAACGGAACATTCGTAGATTCCCACCATTTGATCTTGTTGCTGATCGAATATTTGACCGAATTCAAAGGCTATTCTGGCAAAGTGGTCAAGAGTTTTTCCGTGAGCGACAAGGTTCAGGCCTTGGCTGATTTAAAGGGCTTGGAAACCATTACCACAAAAATTGGATTCAAATACATCTGCGAACATATGGTCACCGATGATGTTCTGATTGGTGCAGAGGAAAGCGGAGGAATAGCCATAAAGGGTCACATACCCGAACGCGATGGAGTTTGGATGGGATTGGTCATCATGGAATATTGTGCCAAAACCGGAAAAACCGTTTCCCAACTCATTCAAGACATTTATGCCAAAGTGGGCTCATTCGCTGTAGAACGCTATGACCTTCACATAAATAATGACTTGAAATTATCCATAATAGAAAACTGCAATTCAAACAATTACAAATCTTTTGGAGATTATCAAGTCACATCAATGGAAGATACTGATGGGTTCAAGTTCCGACTGAACACTGGGGCTTGGGTCATGATTCGCCCTAGCGGCACTGAGCCTGTTCTCCGAGTCTACAGCGAAGCCGCAAACAGCGAAGAAGCTTTCCGAATATTGGACGCTACCAAAGCCACCATTTTGAATTGAGTCCATGAACCTCATTGACATCAGGGCCTCTGCAGGGAGTAAAAATCCAAATCTGCTCAAATGGGTGCCCAAATTTGTCTGGAATTGGTTGGCAGGCTTCATTCATGAAAAGGAACTGAATGATATTTTGATTCAAGGCAGCCGTATGAGCGGCCTGGAATTCTCTCAATTTTCTTTGGATTACCTAGGTGCAGCCTTGCAAGTGAGCGGATTGGAACACATCCCGAGCGAAAACCCCTGCATTGTGGCTGCGAATCATCCGCTGGGAGGATTGGATGGATTAGCGCTAATTGCAGCAATTGGCAAGAAAAGAACCGATTCTAAAATCATTGTCAATGATTTGTTATTGGCCGTAGAACCAATGAAAGAGCATTTCATAGGGGTGAACAAATTCGGTCAAAGCGCTCGTCAGCAGTTGAAAGAGATTGAAGTTGAATACGCCAAACCCCAAGTCATGGCTCTTTTCCCTTCTGGGTATGTATCCCGAGTAGTAGACGGGAAAATTCAAGACATTCAATGGACTAAAGCCTTCATCAGTAAAGCTAAGCAGTATAACAAGCCCATTATTCCTTGTTTCATAGAGGGGCAGAACTCTCCTCGTTTTTATCGCATTGCGGTATGGCGCAAACGATTGGGAATCAAGGCTAATCTGGAGATGTTCACCTTACCTGATGAGATGACCAAACAAAAAGGGAAAACGATTCATATACGATTTGGGCCCGCCATTCAACCGGAGCAATTTGATAAGCAGCAAAGTGATCAACAATGGGCCGACAAGGTGCGTGATTATGTGTACACCCTTCAAAAGGGGGATAATACGCTTTTCTCAGCCTAATTCGCTTTAAACCCAGAAGCTTAGATTTGAGTATGCCGTTCGAAGATTTGATACCGCCCATTGATCGACATGTTCTTAAAGCTGAATTGACCCGAGATATTTTCGTTCGACCTACGAATTATCTGCAAAACGAGATCTACATATTCAACGGGAACGAAAAGCCCAATCTCCTATTGGAAATTGGACGACTTCGTGAATTAAGCTTCCGAACAGCAGGGGGTGGCACTGGTAAAGCCTGCGACTTAGACGAGTATGACCAGGGTCCCTACGCCTACAATCAAATCGTAGTATGGAACCCCGAACAAGAGGAAATTGTAGGTGCTTATCGGTATGTGATTTGCGAAAAAAATCGAGACCCGCAAGGCCAATACCACCTCTCTACCTCGGAGATATTAGAATTCAGCGAGCAGTTAAAGTCGCATTACTTTCCCTACACCATTGAACTCGGGCGTTCCTTTGTTCAACCCAAGTTTCAACCCAGCGCCGAAAACAAACAGGGTTTATTTTCCCTCGATAATTTATGGGATGGCTTGGGTGCTCTGGTAGTCGATCACCCAGAGATTCGATATTTTTTTGGCAAAATAACCATGTACAATGACTTCAATAAAGAGGCGCGTGACATGATTTTGGCCTTCATGCATCGATTCTTCCCTGATGAGGAAATCTTGGTTCGCCCCTTTGAACCCTTGCTAGCGGAGAGCCCATGCGAAGGCTTTATCTCCGAAATCGAAGGGATGGATTACAAATCGGCCTTTAAGATATTGAGCCAATCCGTTCGTGCCTTAGGGGAGAATATTCCTCCCTTGTTCAGTAGCTATATGAACCTAAGCCCCACCATGAAAACCTTTGGAACGGCCATTAACAATCACTTCGGGTACGTAGAAGAAACGGGTGTCATGGTCACCATCGATGACATTTACGAAAGTAAAAAAGAGCGCCACATCCAGTCCTACCTGGATTTTAAGAATCAATAATCTGATTCCCAGAGCATCCAGAATCGGTGAACCCCTTGGTCATCGATGACTTCCATCGGGTAAAGACCAGAGGGTAAAAACGTAAGGGATACTGTAGAGCTGGTTTTAAAATCAGCGAGATACATGACTTGTGTTCCAGCCGTGTTATACATTCGAACGGCACAAACTCCCACAGGGCCTTTGATTCTCAAATTTCCTTCGGCATCAGCATAGGCGCGGTATTCCAAAGATTCGAAATCTTCTATCCAACCCGCCAGTTGGGCTACAGTTTTAAGACCCTTGTAAGCCTGAATCTTTCCTAATCCGTAGATGGCATTGGAATCAGTACCTGTGAAAGTATCGCGCAACGCACTCATTCTCAAAACCATGCGAATGTCGTCAACGCTTAATTTTGGATTGGCTTGGAGATACAAGGCTACAATACCTGCGGCATGAGGGGAAGCCATCGATGTGCCTGAAAACAATACGTAATACACCGGCTGACCATTCCAACTGTCCAAGGAGACAATTGGGTCTTTCAACCAACCCGGAACTTGCATGCGATGCAGCGCAGACGCAATGTTTTGACCCGGTGCCGAGACATCGGGTTTCATACGGTGCTGTCCACTCAAATCATTGACCGAAACGGGCATGGGCCCATTGGAAGAGAAACTGGCGATTTCTCCTACCTTGAGCCAGGGTTGGGATTTGTATCCATTGTAAGCTGAAATCCATTCGTTTCGAGCCGTGTAAGCACCAACACTGAGTGTTTGTCGGCCCGATCCTCCATTTTCACCTACCGTAAAGCTACGCGTTCCTTTCAGGTATTGAGTACCGAATGATGTGCCTTTGTGGCCATTCAAGAATCCACCCGATGTCCAGCGGTAGGTTTGGCCACTGTTCCAAGCGTGTACGGTGGGACCAACGAATCCTATGCGTATGTACTGGCGCTTGGCATTGTTACTTTCGGCCATGAGCCAAATGTTCGGCTTTTTGGAAACGGAATTGTACTGCTCCACCCATCTTAACCAAAGTGTATCGGTACCCGACACCAAAGTTTGGGCCTGAAGACCGCAGGTCAAGCAATCTCCGACTTGATTCCATTCAGAAGCCACGAGTTCATTACCGAAGGTATCCACCAGGGCCACCTGAACAGATAGTGCGACGATCATGCGCTGGCCCCAAATGTCTACATATACGTTCTCGTGAAGGTAAGAATTCCTTGATCGATCAATAGCGATAGAATAAAATGTGTCCTGCATACTCTTACCCTCCCAGCCTACGTGCATAGCATTATTAGCATCGTTTCCTGCAGCCCCGACCATTACATGACCGGGATTCGACAAACTCTCGACGCTTAAATCAAACAAGGAAGTTCCGTCGTGTGGACCGGTGTGCATTCCCCAACTCAAATTCGTTACAACGGGCTGATTGCGTTCGACACCGAGCTTGAACAGATAATCGTAAGCGTCAATAATAGTAGGATTAGCGACCAAATAATCGCCCAAAGCACTCCCATCTAGGGTATCATTTTTATAAGCGATGTTTACAAAGGCAATGTCCGACTCGGGAGCCATGCCTTTGTAACGGTTATTGGGAGATTTGAATCCTGACCCGGCGGCAATCCCCGCCACGTGAGTACCATGAGAATGCCATGGGTCGATATTGGACACAATCGATGACGAATCCTTGAATTCAGCTCCGTAAAAGAAACCTTGTGGTGGGGTTCCCGCTACCGATTGATTCCAAAATCGACAAACCCGATAACGGGATCCATCTTCGTTGTAAAAGGTTGGATGGTCGGTTTGAAATCCAATGTCCACAATACCCACTAGCACCCCTTTCCCGGTGTAATCTTGGGACAAATCGTTTTGCAATCCCTGATGAGCCCTATCAACATCTGATAAAATTCGAGAGGTGTCGTTCAAGGGCCTGGGACTGTTGATGCGTGAAGCTGCATCTATGTATTTCAACTTAGGATGCTGAACCAAAGCAGACAGAGCAAAGGGTTCAATGGAAAGCGTAACCCCTCGCCCAATGCTCCAATCAAATTCACGTTCTATGCGAACACCTTCAGGTGCTTGAAAATCTTCAGCGACCCAAGCCAGGGCCAAAATTTTCCCATCTACTAACACATACATGCGCGAAGCCAGCTCTGGGTCTAATAACACAGCCGTTGAGGGAGAGAGTACCGAATGCTTAAACGTTGCATTCTGGCCCATTCCCACCGTGCTCAGCATCACCAAAATGGACAAACAGAAGAGTTTTTTTACCATCGTTCCAAAGATAAGGGCCGTCTATCTTTGTGGAATCGTTATGGACATAGATTTGACATGGCTCGAACGCACCGAACTCTTGATTGGCCAAGAGCAATTGCTGCGTTTGAATCAATCCCATGTATTGATAGTCGGCTTAGGAGGCGTAGGAAGTTTTGCCGCTGAATTCATTGCTAGGGCTGGAATAGGCCGCTTGACCATTGTCGATGGTGACACGGTAGATGTGAGCAACAAAAACAGGCAGTTACCGGCTTTGAACAGCACAGTAGGTCGAAAAAAAGCGCAAGTAATGGCCGAGAGAATTCGAGACATCAATCCTCAAGTAGAGCTGACCGTCATTGATCACTTCCAACGCCCAGACGACACCATTGAATTGGTAAAACAACAGAGATTTGACTACGTCATGGACTGCATTGATTCCATTAGTCCTAAAATCTACTTGATCAAAACCTGTGTGGAAGAAAAACAGCGAATTATAAGCTCTATGGGGGCGGGTGGAAAGACAGATGCCTCCAAAGTAGAGGTTGCCGACCTCTCCAAATCGCATCATTGTCCTTTTGCACGCACCTTGCGTAAACGATTGAACAAGCACCGCATTCGCAAAGGATTCAAGGTGGTATTCAATGGCGCAGAAATCAACAAAGACAGTGTGCAGCTTACCGACGGTAGCAACTTCAAGAAATCATTTTACGGAACTATATCCTTTATGCCGGCCTTGTTTGGTCTGCGCATGGCGGCAGAGGTCATCAACGATTTGCGAAACGCTTGATCAATTCCCATATCTTTGAAACACCATGAAAAAAATGTTGTTTGGAGCGGCAATGTTGGCCCTAATGGCCTTGGCTGCGTGTGAAAAGGACCCCTCAGGGACCGACATCAAAGGAAAAACAAACCAAGAAGTATTGATGATGCAACCTTGGCACCTAACCTCCTGGACCGATTCTACAGAGAGTTTTCCTGGAGTAAATCAAAACATTGTAGAGCCTTGCTTGAAAGACGATGTTTATGAGTTCGTTAGCACTAGTCAAGTGAAATTGACCGTCAACAACATCTGTGACGCCGAAACAGACAAAACCTTGACCTGGAGCATGCCTGACCCCAAAGGAACCGCTGTTAATTTCTTGAATTATAGCTGGAACATTGAAACAGTGGCAGCCGACAAGGTGACGATGTCGCGAGATTACCTCTTCAACATTGACGGAGTAACCTACACCATCTTCGAAATTTTGACCTTAACCAAATAATCAATTCACTTGGTTCAGCCCTTCACGGGCCATTTCCAATGTAGGATCGATTTGTAAAGCCGCTTGGTAATCCAACTTAGCGGCTTTTTTATAGCCTAATTTTTCACGGCTGTAAGCTCTAAGAGCGAGGGCCAAGGCAAAATCGGGCGACATGTCCAAGATTTGATTGCAATGCTCTTCGCTTTGAGCGTAATTCTCAAACATGTTCTCAATAACGGCCCTGTTATACCGGGCATACAAATGACCCGGATTGATTTTATTGGCGTTCTCATACAGGGCCATAGCATCGGCATAACGACCTTGCCATTGCAACCACAAGCCCTTATGATATAGGGCTTCATCGCTGAGCTCGTCTAGGGCAATTGCTTTGTCTAACCACTTCAAACACTTGTCATCTTTTCGATTTAGTAAGATTAGGGCTTTTTGCATGGTAGCATCGTAACTCTGCGCATTCACTCTAAGCAAGGCATCCAATACCGCTTCTGATTGAGTCGTATCTCCTTGCTCTCGGTATACCAGAGATTCCAGCAGATAAGCCCTATCCCTGAAATCATCTAGGGGTTTCAGAGACCTTAAATTGGCTAGGGCTTTTTCATAATCTTGACGAGCGACCCACAACCGCGCCTGTTCCATTTTCGCTTCGTGGTAATCAGATTTTAATCTCAGGGCTTCAGAAAAATGAAATTCAGCTTGTGGCGCCAAGGCGGAATCTCGCTGTAAACAAGTTTCGGCCAATCGAAAATGCACCAATGCCTGATCGGGATTCAAGGATAAACTAGCTTCCAAATCAATTTGAGCCTCTTCAAACTGTTCTTCATAGTAGAAGGCATTTCCACGCAGGTAATACAATTCGGCGTTCCTTGGATCTCCGGCTATTCGCTTGCAAAGAGCACGAATTTCAGGAGAAAGCGTACTGTCCAAATCAGACAATACCCTAACCGTTGGACCTTCCTGAGACTGACAGGCCCAGGTTGTTAAGGCCATAAACATCAAAAGGAAGTTCCAAGGTTTCATGGTACTCGGGACGGGTTTCGAACCCGTACTGCCACTGCTGGCAACAGGATTTTAAGTCCTGCGCGTCTACCTGTTCCGCCACCCGAGCAAGGATGCGAAATTAATCAAAGTATCCCGGATTTTGGACTTCAATTAAGGTTTGTTCAATGATGGTCAAGGCTTGGTTCAATTGGGTATCATTAATGACCAATGGAGGAGCAAACCGAATGATATGTTCGTGCGTCTGCTTGGCCAATAATCCATTCTTCATCAATGCCTTACAAACATCATAGGCTGTCCTTCCCTCTCCAAATGGTTGAATCACTACCGCATTCAGCAAACCCTTTCCTCGAATGGTTTTGATCAAATTGGAATTGATTTTAGCCAATCCTGATCGAAAAACTTCACCTTGACGCTCGGCATTTTCTATGAGATTTTCGTCAATCAGCACTTCAACGGCTGCCTTAGCAACCGCACAAGCAAGCGGATTACCTCCAAAAGTTGAACCGTGTTGACCTGGTTTTAATGTATTCATGATTTCATGAGAAGCCAAAACGGCCGAAACGGGCAATACACCTCCGCTTAGGGCTTTACCCAAAATCAAGATATCAGGTTTAACGCCCGCATGGTCACAGGCCAACATTCTACCTGTGCGACCCAAGCCCGTTTGAACTTCATCGGCTATAAACAGCACTTGGTAGCGGGTACACAAATCTCTAACGCCCTTCAGATATCCTTCATCGGGCACTATAACACCCGCTTCTCCTTGAATAGGCTCTACCATGAAGGCCGCAACATTGGGGTTTTGCAAGGCCTTCTCCAAGGCTGCCAAGTCATTATACGGCACTCGCTCAAAGCCTGGCATGAAAGGCCCAAAATTACCAAAGCTGTCAGGGTCGCTAGAGCTGCTTACGGCGGCTAAGGTTCTTCCCCAGAAATTGTCTTCGGCAAAAATTACTGTGGCTTGGTTCTCTGGTACCTTTTTTACTTCATATGCCCATTTTCTAGCGAGTTTAACCGCCGTTTCACCTCCCTCTACTCCCGTATTCATTGGCAATAGGCGATCAAAACCAAGCGTATCACACATGAATTTCTCATACGGACCCAATTGGTCATTGTGAAAAGCTCTACTGGTCAGGGTGAGTTGTTCCGATTGATCACGCAGGGCTGATAGGATTCGCGGGTGACAATGACCCTGATTCACGGCTGAGTAGGCAGACAAAAAATCCAAATAGGCATGTCCATCAACGTCATAAACCCAAACACCGCTTCCTCGTTTCAACACTACGGGCAAGGGGTGATAATTGTGGGCACCGTAGTGATTTTCAAGGTCGATATAAGATTGGGAAAGCTCTGACATGCTTCGAAATTAATAGTTCCCACCCGTTATCTTTGGACAATGCGCCTTCTTTTTGCTTGGATTGCCATAATTGCCCCTGCCATAGCAACGGGACAACAGCAGCTAGAGTGGAATTGGAAGCGCATGCACATTGCCATCGACTCTTCGGTTGAATCGGACCTGAGTGCCCGATCAAGTGAGATCATACAAGAGTTTCACAAAGCCCTAACTGAGGCCGAAAACACCTTGGGTTACAAAGCCAGTGGCTCCCTGCATTTTGAAGCCTACAATGATCTAAATGAATACGAATTGGCCCTGCGGGAACACTCAGCCTTTAGGCACTTACAAGGCCTGTCGATAGAAGATGCCAATGATGGTATTTTCCCTATCTATTTGCATGCCACCCACGTAGAATTGCAGCAGCAATTGCGATGGGGTATCGCCTATGGGTTATTGAGAGAATACCTATTTGGAATAACCGTCAAACAACGTTTTGACCAAGCCAAATTAACCCGGCTACCCGCGTGGATTCTATATGGATTTTGCCGCTATTTCGCCATGGGATGGGGGGCCGATGACCAAGATGAATGGCAGTATTTCCAAGACAATCGAGCCTTTCAGAACAGCAATCACATAGTAGCCCAAAGTCAAGACGTCTATGGGCAATTCGTATGGAAGGAACTCAATTATACTCTTGGAACAGGCGCTCTTTCTTCGTTTTGGTTTGTCATTAAGTATACCGGTCAAATAGACGCTAGCTTCCAGTACCATTTGGGCATGGATTTTCACGAATGGATGGCACCCTATGTAACCCAAGACAAGAACCATACACGGTCTTCCAGTTTGTTTCAAAGTGACCTGGATTGGGGTTGGAACCTTATGGGGCATCCTATTCTTGACATGGTTTTGGACTCTGTCCCCAACAGAGGAATTGCCACATTTTACTGGCCAGGAAAACAAGTGGTAGCCTTCAATGACTTTGAACGCAATCACCGCTGGGTTCGCATGCGAGATCAAGTATCTCTCTGTCGAAGCTTGTGCTTCAGCCAAACCTTGATTTGGAACCACAAAGACGGGAGCGATTGGGAAAGTTTATGGAAAGAAGACGATCATTGGGTTTGGACTCGTTGGTCGCCGCATGGAGAACTTGAACAAAGAGAGTTTTGGGAGTTCAATGGACACCCACTTCAGGCCTTTTATTTGGGATCAGACCTTTACATTACTGAGCAAATTGGGAATCATCAAGTAGCCAGTGTTTTTGGCACGAACCCTCTTCCCTCACCCCTGTCTAAATCCAGCGAGATTCATGCTTTTGGAAGTTCAGGCATCGTTCAATACTCAAACCAAGACAGCAACTCTAGCCTCTTGTATTCGATCCAAGATCAATGCAACTTGAACGGGTTGAACGAATTTTCTGTGCAATCCATGCTGAGAGAATCATCGCCTTATTGGTCTGTGATGGCCAGCCTATACGACAAACATCATTGGTTGTTTGGATCTCAAAATGAGGAAACCATTACTCTAATAGGAGAAATACCCTTGCAAGGTTATTTCCCCAAAATGGGTTATACAGGAAATTCCCAGAATCGATTTATCTCTGATTATTTACAGGGTCAAGCACGGGTTCGTCTTTATTCCATCAAGTCCAAACCCGATTCTCTTCTATCACTTCCTAAACCTAACCCATTCCCCTCGCCCATCAAAAACCCGGAGCTTGGCCACTCCAACCCCGCTTCATCACCTGGCGTGCAATTCTTAGGACCCTTCCTTAAGCCAAACAGACCGCGCGCAGCCCTCCAAAAGCAAGAGCTAGAATATCCAAACATAGAGCTTTCACCCCACCTTCGATGGTACTACATCAAACACGCTTCCGTCAAATTGAGCAATCGAAGAAGCCCATTGCTCATTCCCGTTGAGCTTCCCTTGAGCCTGCTCTACAATAGCCCAATTACACCTGATTTTTTCACCCAAATTGGATCTAGTGATTTGCGTCATCGCTTGGCATTAAGCGCCATGATCAGTCCTGACTTTAAAAGGAATTCACTATCTCTATCGCAAGAATACGATTTTTCAAAAAGACTGACTGTCGGCCAAGACCTTCAGATGCTGCGTCGTCGAGTATTGGTACAAGAAAATAACCAGCACTGGCAATCATGGAATTTGAACCTTTTTGCTAAACGAACTTGGACGAATTACAGTCAATTTGGAACCGGATTTAGCTATGAACACGCCTATTTAGGAAGCCTTTTCACCTCCAATTCTGCGCTGCTTGAACAGGAACGAAAACAGGGAATGTTCAGCCTGTACTTCGACTGGTTCCGAAATTGCGGAGACTTGCCATTGCTAAGGAGTCTAGACAACGCTGACTTCAGCGCCCGTCTAATGGCGGCACACTCACCCAACTTGTCAGGTTTGGGATCAGCCGACTTCAAACTAAACATGCGCAAACAATCAGGTCGTCAATTGCAATGGAACAGCAGGGTATCTCTTCACTATGCTCCTGGTAAAGATGCCATTATTAATTGGATTGGTGGTAGTGAAGGATGGACCAGTCAAAACGCATGGCTGACTCCTTATAGCAGCATTTTCAATGACCGATCTATTTGGCAACAATTGGGTCCAGGAATAAGGGGATTTCAATCGGGAGCTAGGCTGGGAAGCAGCTACGCTGTATTGAATCAAACCTTATCATCTCCTGTGTTGCAATATTTGCACAAAGGTCTCATTCATTCCGAATTCTCAAAAAGCCTTATCATTTTCATATTTAACGACATAGGAACCGCTTTCTTTGGTCCAAGCCCCCAATCTGAGGGCAATCCTTTCAATACCCAATACCTCAATACTCCGAACTATTTATTGACCGTTACATCCAAGCGAAACCCGTACATAGGTTCTGCTGGAATTGGCCTACAAGCTAGGTTCTTTGGTTACCATTGGAGACTGGAACGAGCATGGGGTTATCAGGAGCGAAAAGTACAATCTCCGGTATGGCATATTTCCATGGGAAAATCAATCGATTGGAACTGATGAAAAATGTAAAAAAGCCCTTCGTTCTACCGCTTGGTTTGTGTTATTTTGCAAACACTTCAACTGTATAATATTCATGGGTCTTTTTAGCTTTCTAACACAAGAACTTGCCATTGATTTAGGCACTGCCAATACGCTTATCATTCACAAAGACAAAGTGGTAGTGGACGAACCCTCCATCATTGCTTTGGAGCGCCACACTGGCAATGTCATTGCAATAGGTTCAGAAGCTATGCAGATGTACGGCAAAGAAAACGAAGGCATCAAGACCATTCGCCCCTTGAAAGATGGGGTTATCGCTGACTTCCAAGCAGCCGAGCATATGATTCGAGGAATGATCAAAATGATGAACCAAAAGCAAAACTGGATCAGCCCACAGTTGAAGATGGTTATTTGCATTCCTTCCGGTATCACCGAAGTAGAAAAACGCGCGGTAAAGGACAGTGCGGAGCGAAGCGGTGCCAAAGAAGTTTACTTGATTCATGAACCTATGGCGGCCGCGGTAGGAATTGGAATTGATGTCACCCAGCCTCAAGGCAACATGATCATTGATATTGGAGGAGGAACCACTGAAATTGCCATTATTGCCCTCGGAGGTATTGTATGCGATGAAAGTATCCGTGTAGCGGGTGATGAATTCAACTTGGACATTGTGGAATACATGCGTCGTGAACACAACCTTCTAATTGGAGAGCGCACGGCTGAGAAAATCAAAATCCATATTGGCTCAGCCTTACAGGAATTGGAAAGTCCCCCAGATGATTACGCCGTTTATGGACGAGATTTGATGACGGGCATTCCCAAGCAAATCATGGTAAGCTACAGCGAAATTGCTCGCTCTTTGGATAAGAGCATCATGAAAGTAGAAGAAGCCATTCTGCGTGCTTTGGAGCAATCTCCTCCCGAACTGAGTGCCGACATTCTAACCAATGGAATTTGGCTAACGGGTGGAGGCGCCTTGTTGCGAGGCTTGGACAAACGTGTCTCGGCTAAGACAAAATTGAAAGTAAATATCGCTGAAGACCCCTTGAGAGCGGTAGTTCGAGGCACTGGAACGGCCCTTAAAAACATCGGTCGTTTCAAGTTTTTGATGACAGCTTAATCCACTGAACCATGAGGATCTTTTTCCGTTGGATACGGAAGCAATCCTACTTACTCTTGGCGATTTTCCTATTCGGACTATCGGTGAACCAAGTCATGCGTTTTCATTTATACCAGCACAGCATTTATGTGCAATCCAGCATCGGTTTCTATCGCAACATGGATCGTTGGAAAGCTGATGTTGATTACTACTTTGGGCTTAAGGAAGAAAATGACCGATTGGCCAGAGAGAATCAACGCTTGCGCTCACAGTTGAGCACCTATGCCCTGAGTCCAGATAGCATGGAGCTAGTCAATCACTTTGATAGTGTTCATCAAAAGCCATTGAGGTATGCCTATATCCAGGCCAAGGTGATTCGTAGCAATACCCGATTGAGAAACAATACTTTGATTCTGGATAAGGGTTCACTAGATGGCATCAAGCCGAACATGGGTGTCATTGCGCCAGAAGGAATCGTGGGAATCGTATTGCAAACCAGCGAACATTATGCCCTCGTGATGAGCATATTGAATTCAAAATTTGAGCTGACTCCCTATTTTCAAGAGTTGCAACTTCAACAAGGAGTTTTGGCTTGGGACGGGCAAAATTCACGACAGGTTACCATTTCAGAGGTCAACAAAGCGGAACGAATTCGCAAAGGCATGCACGTGCAAACCAGCCATTACAGCACCCTGTTCCCTCCCGGATTGCCAATTGGACGCGTGAGTCGAATTTCCGAGTCACCTGATAACACCTATGTAGAATTGGGTGTGACTTTGGGTGTGAATTTTCAACGATTGCAACATGTTACCGTCGTGCAGCATTTATTTGCTGATGAAGAAGCGACATTGATGCAGCACCACCAAGAATTGCAAGGAAATGATTGAAGCCATCAAATACAGCATAGCCGCTATCCTCCTAGCCTTTCTCCAGGCGTATTTGATACAGGAAATCAACATGGGCGTTTGGCTCAAGCCACTTCCTTATGTAGCCATTTTCTTTGTATTGAATGTTCATGCCAATCGCTTTGTCGTTTTATTGGCCGCCTTTGCCTTCGGATTCCTAATCGATTTGCTCAGCGGAAGTTTCGGTATGCACACCGGCGCTTGCGTGGCCTTGGCTTTCTTCAAGAACTTATACGACCGAAACTGGCTTGATATCGATAGCATTACGCTGCAAGGGCAGTCGTATTTCAGTCCTGAAGCCAAGAGTTGGCCTGCCTATTTGCAGTACACGGGAAGCCTTACATTTTTGCATCACTTGGTCTTTTTTTCACTCGACTACTTCAAAGCGGATGCCTTATTATACATTCTTTTGACCGCTAGCATTAGCACCGTGGGCACCTTGGGAATTTCCTTATTGCTTAGAGCGCTGTTCACGTCCAGATAATCATGGAACAATTCAGCAATCGAAAATGGATTTTCATTGGCACTTTTTTTGCCATTTTGCTTTTGTATGCCATGCGAATTGCCGGCTTACAGCTGGGCAGTACGCCCTACAAAGAACGGGCGATTAACAATGCACTGAACAAAGTGACCTTGTATCCGGGTCGCTCGGTATTGTTCGATAGAAATGGCAAAATCCTGGTTCGAAACACTCCATCTTACGACCTAAAAGTGTTTCCCAAGAAAATGGGCAAATCTGACTCGATTTTAATTTGCCAAATATTAGGGTTGGACTCTGCCGATTATGCCGAACGCACTCTTTTGGCCTGGATCAATTCCAAAAAAAGACAGCGCAACAACTCCTACAACCGTTCAGCCGTTTTTTACTCCAATCTAAGCCCTGAACAATATGCCATCATTCGAGAAAACCTCTATCGACTCAAGGCCTATTATGTTGAACCCAAAACCGATCGCCTTTACAACTTCAACGGTAGCGCACATGCCTTTGGATACCTAGGAGAAGTTTCCGAAGAGTTACTTAACGAAGATTCCTATTACCAGCCCGGCGATTTGGTTGGCATCACCGGTATTGAAAAATACTACGAAACCCAGATTCGCGGTATCAAAGGGGTAAAAACGGTATGGCAAGACCGCACCTACGTAGAACAAGGTACAGTAAAGAATGAGTCATTCAACAAACCGGCCATTGCGGGCCCTGATGTTACGCTGAGTTTGGACATGGCCTTGCAATTGCTGGCTGACTCACTCATGGCTGGCAAACGCGGTAGTATAGTAGCCATTGAACCCAAAACCGGCGAAGTTCTGGCCTTTTATAACAGCCCCAATTACAACCCTAATCTTTTGGTGGGTCAACAGCGAACCGATGAGTTTCGTAACCTATTGATTGATCCCAAAAAGCCCTTGTACAACCGAGCTGTAAAGGGCGTTTATCCGCCGGGAAGTACAGTCAAACCTGTATTGGCCCTCATTGGATTGCAGGAAGGCATTTGCCGCCCTGAAACTCAGCATTCGTGTGCAGGGGGCTACCACATGGGCTCCATCACCGTTGGCTGCCACCCACACCCCAGCCCGCTTGCTCTTACCCAATCGATTCAGATCAGTTGCAATGCTTACTATTGCCAATTGTTCCGCGACATCATCGATGCCCCGAAATATGGGAATGTTCGCGACGGATACGCCGTATTGGAATCCTATTGGCGAAAATTTGGATTGGGAAGCCCCACGGGAATTGATTTGTTGGGAGAATCAAGTGGAAACATACCCAGCTTGGCTCAATTGGACCGTCGCCACGGCTCTAAATGGCGCAGTTCTATGATTATTTCCTTGAGCATTGGCCAAGGTGAGATATTGTTGACTCCATTGCAAATGGCTAATGTGGCAGCCATTATCGCCAACCGCGGCTATTACTATACCCCACATCTGGTCAAACACATCGATGGATTCAGCGATACGGCTTGGAATCGGCGTTTCCAAACTCCTCATTACACTGGAATTGAACCCCGTCATTTTGTTCCGGTCATACAAGGAATGGAACTGGTAACTCAAGTGGGAGGAACCGCTCGAGGTGCGGGAATCGATAGCGTGGTGGTATGTGCCAAAACCGGAACTGCGCAAAACCCTCATGGCAAAGACCACTCTCTGTTCATTGCTTTTGCACCCAAAGATGACCCACAAATCGCCATTGCTGTTATTGTAGAAAATGCGGGATTTGGCGCCACTTATGCCGCTCCCATAGCCAGTTTGATGATGGAGCGTTACCTGCATCCGGAACGAGACACCCGGAAACCCTATATGAAGGAATCCATGTTCAACTCCCGATTGGAAAACCCATGAGCACGTATTCCTCTCAAGGCGCTGATAACAAAATGGACTCCATGGCTTTGATGGCGTACATCGGTCTGGTTTTGATTGGGTTTATCAATGTTTATTCGGCCAGTGCGGTGGTGGATCAAGAGATATTTGATTTTTCGACCGTGGCAAAAAAGCAATTGGTTTTCATGGCAAGTGCTGGAATGATTGCGCTGTTTTTGTCGTATGCCAATGTTCGACTCATTGACTATTTCTCGTATGGTTTCTATGCGCTAGCCATTGCCTTGAACATAGCAGTTCTATTTGTTGGAAAAGAAGTAGCGGGTGCCAAAAGTTGGTTTGGTTTTGGGGGGCTTGGCATTCAACCCTCTGAATTTGCCAAAGTGGCCACTGCCCTAGCCCTGAGTAAATTTCTGGGCACCTACGGCGTTCGGTTCAAGGGCTGGAAAAATGTAAGCCTCTCCTTGCTGTTATTTCTATTGCCCATGGGGTTGATTCTGTTACAGAACGACACTGGCAGCGCCCTGGTATTTTTGGCCTTCTTTTTCATGCTTTACAGAGAAGGATTACCAGGCTATATATTGGTTTCAGCCATTTGGTTGGGATTCTTGGCCATAGTAAAAATTTACCTAGAAAGCCTCGGCATTTCCTATTGGTACGAATACGGCATATTGGCCGGTGTAGCCAGTCTGGTCATCTATTTTGCGCGAACCAACAAACAATTGATTCGACTTACCGTGGTCATTCTTTGTATCTCCCTGATGTACTCAGCGGCCATTGGCTGGTTCTACAATACAGTTCTCCAGCAATACCAAAGAGATCGAATAGAGTTGGTTCTGCAATTGAAAGAAGACCGATTGGGAGTTGGATTTAATCTAGAGCAGAGCAAAATCGCCATTGGGGCTGGACAATTTGCCGGTCGCGGTTATATGGAAGGGACCCAAACCAAAATGGGCTTTGTACCCGAACAACATACTGATTTCATATTTTGTACCATTGGCGAAGAATGGGGGCTATTAGGGGTTTTGACTTTCTTCTTTGTCTATGGCTCTCTTTTGATTCGCTTGGTGGTGTTGAGTGAACGGCAAACCACAACGGCCGCTAGAGTCATGGGTTACTCGGCAGCGAGCATCTTGTTTGTGCATTTTGCCATCAACATTGGCATGACCATTGGAATCGTACCGGTAATTGGTATTCCTCTGCCATTCATTTCTGCCGGCGGAAGCAGCCTGTGGGCATTTACCTTGCTGCTTTTCACCTTTCTGAGAATGGATCAAAAGCGCAAATAAACCTTAAATTTACGCTATGAAATTACCCATCGGCTCAAAAGCCTTGGCTGTCATTTGCATGGCGGGACTGATCGCATCCTGTTCAGAAGACCATTCGGGAAAATTCGAACTCATTGATCCGAGTTCATCGGGTCTCGAATTCACAAATGAGGTTCCTGAAAACGACAGCCTTAATCAATTTACTTACCATTACTTGTACAATGGAAACGGTGTGGGAATTGGAGACCTGGACAACGATGGGCTTCCCGAGGTTTTTGTCAGTTCCAATGCATCTAGCTGTCAGTTGTTCCACAACAAAGGCCAAATGCAGTTTGAAAACATAACCGAATCAGCGGGAGTAAGCACGACAAATTGGTGTACCGGAGTCAGCATGGCCGATGTGAATAACGACGGGCTCTTAGACATTTATGTTTGTCGATCAGGGCCATCGCAAAATGGCGATGATAAAAGGAATTTGTTATTTATCAATCAAGGAAATCTCACATTCAAAGAAGAAGCCAAGCGCTATGGCTTGGACGATCCGGGCAATGCCACGACGGCTAGCTTTCTGGATTTTGACCGCGATGGCGATTTGGATTTGTACGTAGCGAACCACGCCGATCGGTTCTTCTCTGATGTAGACATTCGCTTTTCTAAAACATTTCGACTCGATGATAATAGCCAGCAACACCTGTATCGGAACGATGGAGAATCATTCACCGACATTAGCGAACAAGCTGGCGTGAAGGCCATGGGATACGCCCTTAGTGCCACTGTTTTTGACATCAATGGAGATGGTTGGGATGATATTTATGTCTGCAACGACTATCATGTTCCGGATTATGTATTGATCAATAACCAACAAGGAGGTTTTAACGACGAAAACTCCCTGCGTTTCAAGCATACGAGCAACAACAGCATGGGAAGTGACCAAGCTGACATCAATAATGATGGCAAATTGGACTTCTTGTCAGTAGATATGCTGGCTGACGATCAGAGACGCTTCATGACTATGGGCGGGCCAAAAGACTATGACTACACCATGGTAGGCATTAAGAATGGCTATGGGTATCAATACATGAAGAATGCCCTGCAAATCAACCATGGCAAGGGTTTATTCAGCGACGAAGCTTACTTGTATGGAATCGCCCGAACTGACTGGAGCTGGTCTCCCCTATTTGTTGACTTCGATGCCGATGGCTACTTGGACTTACACATCACCAACGGGTACTACCGCGATGTTACAGACCAAGACTTCATGCTCTACCAAAACCGGAAAATGCAGCAACAGGGAGCCGGCATCACCCATGATGAATTGCTCTCCATGTTGCCATTTGAAAAAATCAGCAACTACGCCTATCGCAACAACAGTGGCCAAGGGTTTTCAGCTGTCACCCAAGATTGGGGCTTAGAAGAACCTTCTTTGAGCACGGGCTCTGCGTATGGCGATTTGGATGGAGACGGTGACGCCGACTTGATCATTTGCAACCAAGGATCTCCCCTGTCTTTGTATCGAAATAATTTGAACAGCGACCCTGCCCAAATCAAAGTTCACTTCAATCTAAGCAAGAGCAATCGTTGGGGTTTCGGAACTCAAGTTGACGTGCATCGAGGATCCCAAGTGCAACGAATGGAATTGAATTCTGCTCATGGTTACCAAAGTTCTTCCCAAGCCTGCCTTTTTGTGGCAACAACTGGAGTGGATAGCCTGGTGTTTCATTTTCCCAATGGCACCAAGTGGTCGAGTTCTAAGCTTCCCAGCACTGGCAAAGACTGGGTGGTAGACGACAAGCAGTCCGTTCCTGAACCTGATGATAGCGATTCTGAGTCTTGGTTTACGGCAGCAGAATTGGGCTTGGATTTCCTTCACCGCGAACAAGAAAATCCTGATTTCAAACGGGAACCCATGTTGCCGCATCGATTCACTCGATTGGGACCCGGAATGTGCAGTGGCGATATCAACGGCGATGGCTTGGAAGACATTTTCATCGCCAACGCACGAACGGGCAATCCCAATTTGGCCCCTGAAGCTGCTTTCTTTCTTCAATCTTCAAACGGCCAATTCCGCAAACAATCGGCTCAAGGCTTGCTCAAGGGCATGGATACAGACATTACGGGTTGCCTGTTGTTTGATGCCAACGGTGATGGTCATTTGGACTTATACGTAGCCGCTGGCGGTAGTGAATACTCTTGGCCCAGCGCGCTGTATTCTCATCGCTTATACATCAACAATGGTTCAGGCTCCTTTCATGAGGAAAGCCAACGACTGCCTCAAGTTCAAAACAGCGGTTCTTGTGTAGTGGCTGGTGACATGGATGGCGATGGCGATTGGGACTTATTTGTGGGAGGTCGGGTTATGCCTGGTTTTTATCCGCAGATTGATATTAGGAGCTACCTATTGCGCAACGACAATGGTCAATTCCAGGACGTTACCGCCCAAATGGCACCCGAATTGGTCAAAGCGGGCATGATATGCACCGCGGCTTTTGCCGATTGCAACAATGACAACCAAGTCGATTTGCTGGTGGCTGGAGAATACACGCCATTGGTTTTGCTGCTCAACAAAGGTCAGAAATTCGAAAATGCGACCGCTGCTTGGGGTTTGGACCAAAAAAGCGGTTGGATCAACAGTTTACTACCCGTAGACATAGACAATGACGGCGATTTGGACGTGATCGTCGGCAATAAAGGGCGAAACAGTTTCATTCAAGCCAACCCCGAAGAGCCCCTGAAGGTGTATTACACCGATCTGGATAACAACGGAAGCATGGATGTGTTCTTTGGAAAGGTTCGGCAAGGCAAGGAATACACCTTGTATCAACTCGAAGACATGGCTCGGGCCTACCCCGGTTTCATGAACAAACGGTTCACTACCTACAAAGACATCGCCAACAAAGACATCACGGAGATTTTTGGAGAAGAAAATCTCCAGCGCTACCAATTGGCCAACTACTTTGATCATTTCGTTGCCATCAACGAAGGCGACCGTTTTCGGATTGAATCCTTGCCTTGGGAATGCCAATCAGGGCCCGTATATGGATTGGCCGCTTTTGATGTAAACGCCGACGGATACGAAGATATTTTGGCCATAGGAAACAACGCTTCTACCCGTGTTCAACATGGCAAGGACGATGCCTTGAATGGATTCATACTTTGGAATAATCCAGAGGTATCGGCTAAATGGAGTTATGAAAATGGCGTGGACTGCGGCTTTTATGTCCCGGGAGATGGACGAAGTTTATTGGTTGTTCCGGGTTCGAAGGGACCTGTTTATGTGGCGAGCCAAAACGATTCTAAGGTATTGGGATTTGAGAGCAAGTCGATTAAAACTCGTTTCGTTCGCGCTCCTAGAGGGGCCCAGTTTGCTTGGGCTTATTTGACCTTCGGAGGTCGTAAACGCATTCCCCTTTCCATGGGATATGGCTATTTAAGCGGTAGCACTCCTGGAGTTTGGCTAAACCCAAGCATTCAAAAAATAGAATTCATGGATGCCAAGGGCAAAATGCTTGACAGCATAGACAATTGAGCCTATATTTGCACCAAAATTTAGTTATGGCCGTTACACGTTTGAAAAGAAAAGAAGCAAAAAACCGCAGCCGCTCATCTAAGCGTGTTGCTGATATCAAGCGCTTGAAGACTTTTGTTCAGATTCAATCTCCTTATAAAGGCGAATCTGGAATCGTCTTGGAAGACCAAGCTTAATCGTTATTTAGAATCATCTCAAATTTCATATGAAAGGCCTCAGTTTTACTGAGGCCTTTTCTTATTTAGTATCTTTACATCACCATGACAAAAGCAACTCCGACTAGCTGGTGGGTAGGCCTTTCGGTCCTCACCTTCTCTTTATTCTCTTGCTCTTCATCACCGGTAGAACATCGATCCATTTTGAAAAATGACATATTGAGCGACTGCAACATAGCCGTTCAAAATGCCGTTGTAGTTGACCATGTGGCTCCTCCCGTTGGTGGACGTCGTTATTTTTATGCATCGGTGGCCGCTTATGAATCACTGGTACCCTTCTACGCCCAACAGCAGAGCCTATCGGGTCAAATGAAAGATCTGGCCCCCATTTCCTACACCTTAGATACCAGCTTGGATTATTGCTTGGACTTGGTTGCCATGGCCGCCCACACCTATGCGTCTAAGGCTTTGGTTTATAAAGAAGATAGCATTGCTAATTTCCGCGAACGCCAATTGGCCTTTTATAAGGAAAACCTAAGTAGAGAAGTCTATGAGCAGTCACTGGCTTGGGGAGACGAAGTAGGCAAACAGGTAGTAGCCTGGTCGGCCAGCGATTCATTCAATTACTACCGAGGGAAAGAATACTACCTAGCCAAGAATATTCCTGGATACTGGCAACCCACCGCCCCTAATTATATGGATGCGGTTGAACCCAATTGGGGACGCATTCGCACCAGTGTTGCCCCCGATGCCGAGTTTATCCCTTTGCCTGGCCCAGCTCCCTATGACTTGACTGCTGGTTCGCGTTACCTGCTACAAGCCCAAGAAGTAAAAGACACGGTTTCCCAATTGGATAGTGTAGGATTGTTGATGGCTAAATATTGGGACG
>JBJOHK010000067.1:0-21769 GCA_046047755.1 Bacteroidota bacterium
TAGACGTTTGGGGAACTCCATTCAGGTAATAGGTTTCCATTTGCTTCGATTCATAGAATTGTTCGAGCACCAGGCTCAAGCCTCCGTCGCTCAGCCAAAACAATCTTCGTACTTGAAAATGCTCGGGGAGCACCCCCTTTTTCCTAGCTTTTTCTCCCACCAATACTGTTAATACTGGATCTGTCCAAGGGTGCAGATTTTCACTCCAAGACGCTGTAGAGTCTACAATGCATCGAAAACTACCTTTTGATTCGGTGGCTTCTTTACCATTGTAAAGGCCCGCTAAACAGAACAAGCGTTCGCTAGGATGAGCGACTACATCTAAATCACCAATAGCCTGCTCCTGCAAGAAGGGGAAGACCTTCAAGGACTGACCATTCCAAAAACAAGCAAAAGACTCCTTGTCGAAATTGCTTAGCGCAATGCTCTTGGTCGATTGATACATGCGCAATACAGCCAATTCGTCTCCCTGATTATTGGCATCTGAGGCAAACCAATACCAATCCTTATCCCGCAGAGCTAAAAGCGTATCTCTTGCCGCGATCAGCGATCCCTCCAAAGTATTGAAACTGCGCAAATGCAACTGAGATCCCGACTGATGATCAGCCAAAGCTAAAAAAATCAAGCGTTTACGATCGGCTGAAAAATCGACATTGACTTGATCCAAATCGATCGATTGAAAGGGCAACTTATGCAGCAAAACCGAAGCTATTTCGCCCTCCAATTGACCGTTTAGGGAATAAAGGACCAACTGAGCGGAATCCCGTTTTCGGCTGTCCAAACAGAGCCACTGAATTCGGTCATCATTCAGAAATACCTTGATAACCTGTTGACCCTTAGGGCCTTCTATGTGCCGTTCATGCAAAAATCGAAACTCGGGATCGTACCATTCAATATTGAATCCATCACCCACATCCAAGCTGGAGTAATTGAGTGTGTAAATCCCATCTTCACTCTGGCCCAATGCCTTGTGATACAACGTTCGTCGCTCATACATCTGAGGCTTGTTCGACATCACCACCCTTTGGGCATATGAGGCAGACAATAGGCTGCTCAAGGCGAAGAAAACAAGCGTGCGCACATTCAAATTTGCCCCAAGCACCGGTATTTGCCAAACCGCCGGTTAATTTTGCGTTGTAAATGCGAAAAAAGCTGCACGAAACGGCCAAAGCCGAAGAATCGGCCATTCTTATAGCCGTTGAAACCCCATTCCAGGAACTGAGCAGCCAGGAATACCTGGATGAGCTCGAACAATTGGTGCTTACGGCCGGGGCTACGCCGAAAAAACGATTTGTTCAAAAGCTGGACCACCCCAATCCAAAATCATACGTAGGAAAAGGAAAATTGGAAGAAATTCAGGCCTATGTTGCTGAGCATGAAATTGATATTGCCGTATTGGATGACGAATTAAGTCCTGCCCAGATTCGGAACTTAGAAACCGATCTGAAAAACGTCAAGGTACTCACCCGTACCCATTTGATTCTTGACATTTTTGCTAAAAACGCCCAAACCGCCCAAGCCAAAACCCAAGTGGAACTCGCTCAAAGCATTTATCTCTTACCCCGCCTAACGGGTATGTGGACCCACTTGTCCAAACAAAAAGGAGGTATTGGTATGAAAGGGCCAGGAGAAACAGAAATTGAAACCGACCGAAGGGCCTTACGCAACAAGATCAGCAAGTTAAAAGAACGTTTGTCTCACATCGAAAAAATAGGCCATACCCAACGAGCTTCTAGAAAAGGTGAGCACCGTGTGGCTTTGGTTGGCTATACTAACGTTGGCAAAAGCACCATCATGAACCTCTTATCCAAGAGCGACGTTTTGGTCGAAAACAAATTGTTTGCCACCTTAGACTCAACCGTTCGCAAAGTCGTATTAAATGATGAGCGTGAAGAATTTGGCAAGGCCGTCCCTGTTTTGCTCAGCGATACGGTTGGATTCATTCGAAAATTGCCCACTCAATTGGTTGAGAGTTTTAAAAGTACGTTGGCCGAGGCCCTAGAGGCTGACTTGTTGATTCACGTGGTTGATATATCGAACCCACTGTATGAGAGCCAAATGCTATCGGTCAAGGAAACCCTTCACGGCATTGGGGCATCCAATAAGCCCGAATTGATTGTTTTCAACAAAATGGATGCTTTTCACGGAAAGGACGATGACTTCTTTGTGGGACAAACGGAAATGAACATTGCCCAGTTTGAAGACAGCTGGATAGCCAAAGAAAATGCGCCTGCTGTGTTCATTTCAGCGGCGCGCAAAGAAAACGTTGACGCTTTGCGCCAACGCGTGGTTGAACTGCTCAACCCTTAAAGTTCGTCTTCGTTGAAGAAGTAATCGTCGTCGGTTGGGTAATCGCTCCAGATTTCCTCAATGCTTTCATAAGGCTCCCCGTCGTCTTCCAACTCTTGCAAGTTTTCTACAACCTCCAAAGGAGCTCCTGAGCGAATCGCATAGTCGATCAATTCATCTTTTGTAGCGGGCCAAGGAGCATCGTCCAAGTAACTCACCAATTCCAAAGTCCAATACATAGGCGTCTGATTTTGAACGCGAAAATAGATTTTTCACGCTATTATGCAACTCATTTTTGACGAAGGGCTTAGAATGCATAAAGATTGGCAAACAGAACGCATACAATATTGTGAAAAACACAGCAGCCAAGAACCTGAAAAATTGAAAGAACTGAGTGTCTATACTTGGAGAAAATTCTTGAATCCCAGACAGTTAAGTGGTCATCTTCAAGGTCGGTTCTTGGGCGATTTGGTTCGCATCAAACAACCCAATTGCCTCTTGGAAATTGGGGCGTTTAGTGGCTACTCAACCTATTGCTTAGCCGAGCACTTACCCGCAAATTCTCAACTTCACAGCATTGAGGCCGACGCAGAATCCCTTTACAAAGCCCAAGAGTTTTGGAAAGGAGACCCTGTTATGGACCGCGTTCATTGGCACCAGGGTGAAGCTTTAAGTGTTCTTCCAACGCTCAACATTTCCCCTGATTTTGTGTTTGTAGACGCCGATAAACGAAACTACATGGCTTACTTAAACGCCTGTTTGCCCTTGCTTCCTAGTGGCGGCATCATGTTGTTTGACAACACTTTATGGAGTGATCGTGTCCTTAGTGAAGAAGAAATTCGCAACGACAAAGACACGGCCATAATGCACGCTTTTAACCAGCATTTATCCCAAAGAGCAGACATTAGCACCACTCTATTGCCTCTGCGCGATGGCTTAAGCTTAGTAACCAAACGGTAAGGCCCAATGCGTAGCCCGATAATGAATGCAACCCGGGCTTTGGTTAACAATAAGGCTTTAGCGGCACGGGCATTGTACCTTTGTTGCATTGCGATTGTATGGAGAACACCTTAGCCTTTGCTCAGCTTCAAGACCAACAAGATTCACTCGCCCCTTATCGTGCTGAATTCCTATTCCCTCAAACGGCCGAAAATGAACCCGTTGTTTATCTCTGTGGTAATTCGCTGGGTTTGCAACCCAAAGGGGCTGAAAAAGCCTTGAAAGTTGAACTGGAAGACTGGGCCAAATTTGGTGTAGATGGCCATTTCCAAGGCCGTAAACCCTGGTTTCATTACCACAAATTTCTCACCGATTATGCCGCTGAAGTGGTGGGTGCTCAACCTATTGAGGTAGTGGTCATGAACCAATTGACGGTGAATTTGCATCTGCTTTTCGCGAGTTTCTACCGTCCCAACGGCCCTCGTTACAAAATCATTATGGAAGCGGGTGCCTTTCCCAGCGACATGTATGCCGTTGAATCACAGGTTATTCAATTTGGCTACTCTTACGATGATGCCGTGATCGAATTGGCCCCCCGTCCCGGTGAACATTCCCTGCGAAACGAAGACATTTTAGAGGCTCTTGAAGAGCATAAGAACGAAATTGCACTGGTCTTCTTCTCAGGGGTTCAATATTACACCGGTCAATATTTTGATATTCCCAGCATCACGCAAAAAGCTCATGAGATTGGTGCCTTGGCTGGTTTTGACCTCGCTCACGCTGCCGGCAACATCGATTTACAGCTGCATCAGTGGGGGGTAGATTTTGCCGCTTGGTGTTCCTACAAATATTTAAACAGCGGCCCAGGCAATGTATCAGGCATTTTCGTGCACGAAACCCACGGGCTTGATCCTAGCACATTCCGACTCGCCGGTTGGTGGGGCCATAAAGAAGACGTTCGCTTTCAAATGAAGCGTGGGTATATTCCTGAACCCGGTGCCGCCGGATGGCAACTAAGCAATGCCCCTGTTTTCGGCATGGCTGTGCATTTGTCTAGTTTGGAGTTGTTTCACCAAGCAGGAATGGCCAATTTGCGTGAAAAGAGCAAGCGCTTGACCTCGTTCCTAGAGTTCTGCATCCAAGATGCCATGAACCAAAATGCTGACTTGCAGCTACGTTTGATTACTCCAGAATCACGGGGTGCACAACTTTCATTGTTAAGCGATGAAAATGGGAAGGCGGTATTTGAACACTTGGAAAAACAGGGCATCATTGCCGATTGGAGAGAACCGAATGTGATTCGCATGGCTCCTGTTCCCATGTACAACAGTTTCGAAGACGTCTATAAGGTCGGCCAAGCTCTCAAGAGCTTCCGCAAATCGTAAATCCTTATTAGGCCCTCGGTCAACTGACAGAATTACAGGCCCGTCGATTTTTCGGCCCAAGTGGCAGTCGAAATTCGGCTATGTCGTAGATTTGAACAGAATGAACCTATTGGTTCGAAAATTGTAAGTGTAGAGCATTCATGGATAACTCCTCCCAACCCAATACTCCTAAGCCCAGTGGCAATGGGTTTCGCTTTAATCCCTATTGGATTTACGGTATACTGTTCTTGGTTTTTCTGGCCATTAGCATTTTCCCTCGCAGCGCTGGTCAGAGCTCCAATTGGAACGAAGTCCGAGATATGGTTGTACAGGGCGACGTCAAGAAAATGGTTTTGGTCAATGACCGTTATCTAGAAGTTTTTTTGACTCGTGATGCCAGCCAGCAAAGCCGCTATAAAAAGAACAAACCCAGTCAAGATTTGCTCGGGTCAACAGAACCTAACTTCAGCTTCGAAATTGAAAAAGGCTACTTTAACCAAGAAGTAGAGAACCTGAAGAAAGAGTTGGCCAAGAAAAAAGCCGCCGGTGAAACCGCTATTGGCCCTAATGACCTCGTCATTGCCTACGAATCTCACAGCGACATCTTTGGCGAATTGTTCCAGTGGGTATTCTTCATTGCTATTTTCTTGCTAATCAGCAACATGTTCTTTCGCCGCATGGGCGGAGGCACTGGTGGCGGAGGCGGAAATATCTTCTCCATCGGTCGTGCCCGAGCGCAGTTGTTCGACAAGGACACGAAGGTAAATGTCACCTTTAAAGATGTAGCTGGCTTGGAAGAAGCCAAAGAAGAGGTAATGGAAGTCGTTGACTTTCTGCAGCACCCCAAAAAATACACCAGCTTGGGAGGAAAGATTCCCAAGGGCGTATTGTTGGTAGGCCCTCCAGGCACAGGTAAAACGTTGCTAGCCAAAGCCGTTGCCGGTGAAGCAGGGGTACCGTTCTTCTCCTTGAGTGGTTCTGATTTTGTCGAAATGTTTGTAGGTGTAGGTGCGAGTCGTGTTCGCGATTTGTTCAAACAAGCCAAAGAGAAATCTCCCGCCATCATCTTCATTGACGAGATTGACGCCATTGGTCGTGCCCGTGGCAAGAATAATTACCAAGGCTCCAATGATGAACGCGAAAACACCTTGAACCAATTGCTGGCTGAAATGGATGGCTTTGGCACTGACTCAGGTGTCATCATCATGGCCGCTACTAACCGTGCAGAAATTTTGGACAGTGCTTTGCTGCGCCCCGGTCGTTTCGATCGCCAAATCTCTGTTGATCGTCCTGATATAGTGGGCCGTGAACACATTTTCAAGGTGCACTTGACCCCGCTTACCAAACTCAACGCAGATGTAGATGCTCACAAATTGGCCGCTCAGACCCCCGGATTTGCCGGTGCTGAAATTGCCAACGTCTGCAACGAAGCTGCTTTGATTGCCGCTAGAAAAGGCAAGGAAGAAGTTGATATGGGTGATTTCCAAGATGCCATTGACCGCGTCATCGGCGGCCTGGAAAAAAAGAACAAAATCATCTCTCCAGAAGAAAAGTCAATTGTGGCCTACCACGAAGCTGGCCATGCCATAGCAGGTTGGTTCTTGGAACACGCTGACCCCTTGTTGAAGGTGTCTATCGTTCCTCGAGGCGTGGCTGCCTTAGGCTATGCCCAATACTTGCCCAAAGAGCAGTATTTGTATCGCACAGAACAATTATTGGACTCTATGTGCATGACCTTAGGCGGGCGAGCAGCCGAACAAATTTTCTTTGGTAAGATTTCTACTGGTGCCCAAAACGATTTAGAACGCATCACCAAACTGGCTTACAGCATGATTACCATGTACGGTATGAGCGAAAAAGTTGGCCAGGTGAGTTTCCATGACCCTCAGGGAGAATACGGTTATCAGCGCCCCTATAGCGAAGTAACCGCACAAATGATCGATGAGGAGGTACGCCGCTTGATAAACGAAGCTTATGCCCGCACCATCGCGTTGTTGACGGAAAAGAAAGAACAGGTTGAGACAGTGGCCAAAGAGTTGCTTGAAAAGGAAATCATCTTCAAAGCCGACATTGAGCGTTTGATTGGTCAGCGACCATACGATCCTATTGTCATTGAAGAACCTGAAACTCTAACCGTTGAAGCCGAAGTTGAAACCCTTGACGAAGCTGTGGCTGTAGAAACTGAGGCAGCTACCGAAACGATGGAGGAGACCTGTTCTGAAACGCCTGATTCAACCATCAGCAACGAAGAGGGAATCAGCCCAACTGCTGAAGCTTAATCAAGCTAGCATACATTCCTGATTGGGCCAACAATTCGTTGTGCGTGCCCTTCTCCACGATTCTTCCCTGATCCAAAACCACGATGAGATCAGCGTGCTGAACCGTACTTAAGCGATGGGCAATGACAATCGAGGTCCTGTTTTTCATCAGTTCACCTAGCGCGAGTTGAACGGCCTTCTCACTTTGGGAGTCCAGAGCGCTAGTGGCCTCATCAAGAATCAAAATCTCTGGGTTGCGCAACAAGGCCCGAGCAATGGCCAAACGCTGTCGCTGACCACCCGATAGACGAGATCCGCGTTCTCCAATATTGGCATCCAAAGCGCCGGGCATTTCTGACACAAATTCCCAGGCATGAGCTGCCTTCAAAGCATCGATTAACTGAACTTCAGGCGTATCAGGCATACCCAAGGCCACATTGTTTCGAACCGAATCGTTGAATAAAATGCTCTCTTGCGACACCATGGCCATCAACAATCTCACGTCGTCCTCATGCCACTTATCGATAGGTTGACCATCGATAATTATACGGCCAGCACTAGGCTTATAGAAACAAGCTATCAAATCGGTCAAGGTCGTTTTACCCGCACCAGATGGACCAACCAAGGCCACTGTCTGGCCCTTAGAAATGCTGAGATTGATGTCGCTCAATACGGGCTGAGAGCCATAAGAAAACTGCAAATTTTCAAGGGCAATTGAGGTCCCGAATGCCGGTTTTTGTCCCGTTGGCTCCGGCCCAGCTGGTGGTTCAGTATGCACCAATTCTTGAATGCGCTCTAGAGAGGCCATTCCTTTCTGAGCGGCGTAAAGGGCGTTGCTAAACCCTTTAAACGGGGGAATGAGCTGGGCAAAAATGGCGAAGTAAGTCAAGAACAATTCTGGACTCAGTTCACCTTTGAAAACCATGCTTCCCCCTAACCATAACAACAAAGCTGAAACCGATATACCAATGGTCTCTGATAATGGAGATGACAAGTCATAACGACGCTGAACACCAATGTTGTTTCGGGTATAGGCCTCGTCCTGTTCTTGGTAGCGCTTGAGAAAAAACGCAGAGGAGCTAAAGGCCTTAATGATGCGAATGCCACCCAAGGTCTCTTCAAACGAACTCATGACCGTTCCCATGAGTTGTTGATTCTTGACCGATTTACGACGTAAAGAACGACCTACAAGGCCTACAATGGCTGCCGTCAAGGGCAAAAACAACAGAATGTATCCGGTTAATTTGGCCGACAATACCAGCAAGGCTGCCAAGAACAAAAGAATGTTCAAGGGCATGAAATACAGCGCCTCGAGTGATACCATCAGGGCAAACTCAATTTCCTTCATGTCATTGCTCATACGAGACAGCAAATCACCCTTTCGCTCATTGGTATAAAAACCCAAAGGCAAGTGCAAGCACTGTTCGTATACTCCTACTCTCATGCCCTGTACACTGCGGTTTCGAATCAATACCATGAAATTCATAGCCAAAAAGCGACAGGCGTTTTTCAATAGTGTGACAACGATCAATCCGGCCGCTAAATAGGCCAATGCCTGATAAGGTTCACCAGCGGCAACACCTGAAAACCAATCCAAAAATGCTCGGTATTGAGCCTGAAACCAAGCTCCTGCCGTAATGCTTGTTTGTGGGGCCTCGGGCTCGCCAGAGCTAAACAAATAACGCAGCACGGGCATGATCAAGAGCAAGCTGAACAAGTGAAAGACGATGTACAGCAAATTGAAAAGGAAGTTGTAGAAAATCAGTCCCTTGTGGTTTGCCGCATAGCGGAGAAATTGAAAAACGGCTTTCACGTCAAGCGAAAATACGCAAATTTGCACCCATGAAGCGGTTTCCCTTGTTCTTAATTGCGTCGTCTTTAGCAGCCCTGATACTCCAATCCTGTCGCTTTCACTGGTTTGTTTTGGTCACCCTGCTAGTAAGCCTAAGCAGTCAATCCTGTCGCTTTCACTCCAACGACCCCTATTATTTATCTCCCTATCACAAACAGATTGTGGACCACCGAAAAAGCCAAGACAGCTTTTATCGATTTCATGAAGGCAGCCCCTTCGTGGTCACCCAGACCCTGTTCAAAGGTTTGGATTATTTTGAGCCCGACTCCACCTTCTGTGTTCCTTTCGAACTGGTAGTGGGTAATACCCATCGCATCGACACCATCACCGATAGCAAAGGCAATCAGCGACCCATGGTGGTCGCCGGAGACATGAGTTTCAACCTCAAAGGAAAACTGCATCGATTGACGGCTTATGCCATTGAGGGCAGCCATGAATTGTTTGTCATGTTTCACGACCAAACCAATGGACAGAGCACCTATAAAGGAGGCCGCTACGTCGAAGTTGATAGCCAAAAAGGCCTAATCGATTTCAATTACGCCTATTACCCCTATTGCTTTTACACCGAAGGATACGCCTGCCCCATAGTTCCCAAAAAAGAAAGCCTCGACCTTGCGGTCGAGGCTGGAGAAAAAGGGGTGCACTACGATGCCCATTAACGGCGTACCTGCAACAATTCGCTAGCCACTAAACCAGCACTGCTAGTCATTCGCACGATGTATACACCGTTCAAGGAACGAGTATCAATCTGTATCTCTTGATGGCTGCGGGCATCAATGCCTTGTACCAAACGGCCTTGCATGTCCAATACCTCTACCGAAGCAATGGGTGAAGAAGAGCGCAAGGTTGCTACATCTTGAGCAGGGTTCGGGAACAATTGTGCGCCCAAAGCAGACAAGCTCAAAACGGCGTTCACCTCATTATCGGTGATGGTCAGTGTCAATAAAGAATCAGCGCCGATATTGGCTGGACCTTGCACATTGCGAATGGCAAAAACGACTTGTTTATCTCCATCGTATACATCGTCATCGCTGATGTTGCAACGAATGGTGTAGACGCTGTTGTTCTTGGCAACATTGATTGTACGAGTGGCAAAGTTGTAGTCAGTAGGTGATACAGCCGTTGCCGAGGCTACCGCTACATCAAACGTAAAGTTCTCATCAGCGGGGATGATGCTGAAATCCATGCGGAAAGAATCAGCCAATTCGGTAATAGTAGCCGTCACACCATTGGCGAAGTTGACCGTTGGCAATGGAGCGGTAACGATGTCGCTCCATCCGCGGGGAGTGAGCACATAATTACTCTTATACGGGTTGGTACCATCGAACTGCATACCAATTCCCGTAATATTCAGATAACCCGAAGGAGCGGCAGTACCGTCCAAATCGGTCTCGGCGTCGATGTTCAAAGTGTCAATGCGACCCGTAGTACCCATGATGCGTACATAGGCATACTTATTGGCTGCTAGAGCTGTGGTTGGCCATTCAGAAGGGTCAACCAATTTCACACGACGGAACCAAACCAACTGGCTTTCGGTTGTTTCATCAACCTGAGTGACTTGATTGGATTTCATCAACGTGCGATTATTGGCAATCACAATCACCGTATCCAAATTGTCCATCTGAACCATTCCCATGAACTGGCCTACTTTTCCTTGAATCAAAACAGAATCACCTACCTGAGGGGAATATCCGAAGAAACTAGGGCTATAAACACCCATTCCGCCAGTAGCATCCGCTATGGTAAAGCTCATAGAACCGCTGCGCATATTGGCGCTGTGAACTGTACCGCGAACGCGGCAATGAGTGCCCAGTGAATCAGCCGTCAAAGCTGAACCGCTTTGATTGTTGATTTCTCCAATGGTGTACATAGGAACATCATCATTGATCATGTTTACATAGAAAGTATCAGGAGAAACAATGACCACATTGCTCAACTTACCCAAACCAAACTTGATGATTTCGGTAGGCTCATACTCCGTATCGTCTTTAATGGGAACATTGATTTCAATGGTATCAGGCGTATTGCTGTTAATGTTGATGATTTTTGAAGTGGGGTTAAACGTGAAGTCCGACCCTTCTTTGGCCGTGCTTAGAGTAGGCAACAATCGCACGGTAAAGTCTCCACCCGCGTCAGTTTTACTGATGACACGAACCTTCACTTTGAAACTTGCATCGGTCTCATTGATGGTAATGTTATTGTCGACAAACTGCACGTATGAAGGACCATCATTGTCCAACATTACCAGCGTAGCCAAACTGTCACTAGACAATTTGCAAGTGCCCTGCAATTGGCGCAAAGCCAAGATAATGGTATCATGTGGATCGGCTTTGATATCATCCGTGATTTTGGCCAAAATCATGATAGAATCAGCGCCGTTCTCAGAACCCAAATCAAAAATGGTGTCGCGTTCGCTAGCGCCCAACTTGAATTCAGCCGGGATTAAGGTAGAATCGCCCTGATATTTGACGATCAATTGCAATTTTGATGCTTTTGAAACCGGTTTGTCAAACTTCACCCATGCACCTATGGTACCGGCGTTTTCTTTGGCAATGCTCAAGGGCTGAACCGAGAGGGTAGCCGTATCGTTATCAGCGATAGTAACCGTGTGGGCTACTTCCGTACCGATGGTACAATTCACGGCTTGATCCAAACGGAACACAATGGTCTCGGCTCCCTCTTGAATGTTGTCATCGTCAATGCTGATGTCCAGCGTATCCAACACAGCCGCACCCGCTTTGAATACCAAAGTTTGTGGCAGGCTGATAGCGAAGTCTTTGTTATTGGTAGCGGTTCCCCCCACCAAACTAATACGTACCGATTGGTTGGTGTCATTTGAGTATTTGCGAGAAACAAAAATCTGATGACTCGCCTTCCCTTCAGCTGTGTTGCTGGTACGAGCCCAAAACTCAATTTTGGTGGGCACCAAGGCTGCTGCATCATTGCTTAATTTCACAGCCGTTGAACCATTGCTAGCATTGACCGTATTCACTTTGTCAGGACCCCAAATACCATCCGAATCGGTATTGGCATGAATCAATTTGTTGTCTTTGTAGGCATGGTTAGAAACAGCTTTGATTCCATTTCCCAAATTGTTGGGGAAAATGGTACCCCAGTTGCCTTTCACACCTGACACATTGCTGGAATAGAAAGAGGCTTGACTGGTAAAATTGCTTAATCCCATTGATTCCACCATGGTCATTGCCAAGGGACGCATACCGCTCATGGGACCGTTAGGGTTATCCCACAAGGCTACCACCGATTTCGCGGCTGCCTGGCTTTCGCCCCAAATAGCCGAGCAATCACCGCTGTTCGACCCAAAGGCCAATACAGAAATGGAATCTCCGCAATAAGCGCGCAAGGTGTCTTGTTTGTTCAAGCTAACCGCTACAATGTGGGGATAGATATAATTACCGGCGTTGAAACGAGCGTTACCGGTTTGAGAAATACCAAACCAACCCTCATAATCACCGAACATATCGGTTGTGAATGTATCGCTTTGATTGCTGCTGTTAATACCGGCCGAAGTCAAATACTTAATGCTTCCATTTGAATTGAAATAAAAGGCATTTCCCGCACCCGAGATCAAAGTGGTGCTTCCGAAATCAGAAGCCGTGATGGCGCGCGTAACGTATTGGTATTGAGTATTGGGCTGCAAACCGAATACACGCATACGAAATACAACGGGAATGCGATTGCTAGTACCGCTTACCATGTATTGGGGTACCGAGATACCGGCTACACCGAAGGGATTAATCTGTGCGGTCAGTTGACCAGCCAATAAGGCCAAAAGAGCTAAGGCAATTTTTTTCATAGTCCAGAATATTCAAAAATAGGGTTTTTACTCTGCTTATAAGGTGTAAGCCAAGCTCAGCAATGCCAAGGGAGAGTCAGTTTCAGACTGCAGCAATGACAAACATCTTTCTGCTGTGGCACCCGTGGTGACCACATCGTCGACCAAGATGAGGGGTCCAGAAGGTAGCTCCATTCGATTTATCGTATACACCGAGTGCAAATTGACCCAGCGATCCAGCCTGTTCAAACGGGTTTGAGACCGGGTTAAAAACTTTCTATTCAATACATTATGACTAACATTCATGCCGTAAATGCGCGACAATTCATCAGCCATTTCGCTAGCGGCATGGTAACCGCGTTTTCTCGACTGCCAGCGGTTAGGTGGAACAGGAATTAAGGTGGCTCTCTCCCAAATTCCATCCGGCTTCCATTCACGTGCCCATTGCTGAAGCCAATAGCTGAGCAGATTCAGATGGGTGTCATATTTTATTTTATGCAAAAGTTCGGCTCCCATTGAACCTCTTTTATACTCCAAAAAATAAGCCGCCGAATGCAATGAGGTTCTCCCCTCAAGCCGCCGAAATAAGGCATTGGTTTGTCCAAATGGCTGCAAGGCATACGGCAGTTTGGCCTCACAAGGCAAGCAGATAGGCGCAATACCCCAGGTCAATGGCTTTTGACAGGCCGAACAGAGTTCTGGATAGAGCCAACTCTGAAAATCCTTCCAAACATTGTAACGAATCATTTGCTTCTTTCAACAAAGAATCAGGGGTTCATCCCCCAAAATGTGGAACTTTGACCCATGTCACGTCGCGAGCAAATGGAAAGAGACATTCCCAAGGGCAAATTGAGCATGGATAGCTTTCGCCGTTCCACTCGGTTATTCCGATACATGTCACCCGCTAATCGCTGGTTGTTTGCTCTGGGCACCTTGTTTTTGGCCATATCAGCCGGGTCATCTGTACTATTTCCCAAGTTTTTAGGCGACATGCTAGACGGCATTTTCGTGTATGACAAAAACGGCATACAAACGGCACCCGACTTGGAAACCTTGTACACGGTTGCCCGATGGTTCGTGCTGCTATTTGCCGTTCAGGCGGTATTTAGTTTTGGCCGAATGGTCATTTATGTCAAGGTCACAGAGGGCATGACCTTTGGGCTAAGGCGAGACTTGTTCAACAGCGTCATTGGCCAAGACATGGGCTTTCACCACAGCCACAATCGCGGTGATCTATTAAGCCGATTCAGCGCCGACATTGCTCAAATTCAGGATACCTTCACTACCAACCTAGCCATGTTCATTCGCCAAATTTTGATCATGGTTGCAGGCTTGGTGATGATCTTTAAAACCAGCACGGACTTGGCATTGCTCATGCTGGGCAGTTTCCCCATTATTGTGATAGTGGCCTTGTTTTTTGGCCGGTTCATACGCAAAATATCGCGTCAAGTGCAGGACTTTACTGCCTCTAACAACGTAATTGCCGAAGAGGCTTTGAGTGGCATTGTCAACGTTAAAGCCTTTAGCAACGAAGGCTTTGAATCTGATCGCTATGCAGCCAACAGTGCGCAGTTGATGAAAGAAAGCATTTGGCGCGGGTACTGGCGCGGGGCCTTTTCTAGCTTCATCATTCTCTGTTTGTTCGGCAGCATTGTCTGGCTGATTTACCGCGGATTGGGCATGGTTCACGCCGGTGAAATGGGCGTTGGCGAACTGGTCAATTTCATGTTGCTAACCGGTTTTGTTGGGGGCTCGATCGGCGGTATGGCCGAACAATTTGTGCAAATACAGAAAACCCTAGGTTCGGTCGAGCGCGTATTGGATTTGATCGACAGCCCTACCGAATTTTCTACGAATAGCACCGACAAGTCTGCTCCTGATTTTCAGCAAGTCTTGCGCTTAGAAAATCTCCAGTTTGCTTACCCCAGTCGTTCTGACAATCCCGTCTTTCACGGAGAATTAAACCTGGATATTCGCCCGGGTGAAACCTTGGCGTTGGTTGGTCCATCTGGCGGTGGGAAAAGCACCATAGCCCAGCTCCTGTACCGCTTTTATTCGCCTCAAGAGGGTCGTATATCTTTGGGTGATACGCCGATAGAAGAATTGGATTTGAAAGCCTTTCGCACCCACATGGCCCTGGTACCTCAAGATGTTGTTTTGTTTGGCGGAAGCATTCGCGACAACATACGCTACGGCAAACCCGAGGCCAGCGATGAAGAGATTGAAGAGGCGGCAAAAAAGGCCTATGCGCATGACTTCATTTGTTCTTTTGCTGATGCTTATGAAACCCGAGTGGGCGACCGCGGAGTATTATTGTCGGGCGGGCAAAAACAACGTGTAGCTTTGGCCCGTGCGATCATTCGCAACCCCGACTTCCTGATTTTGGATGAGGCTACTAGCGCCTTAGATGCCGAGAGCGAAGAATGGGTACAAAAAGCCCTAATTGAACTCATGAAAGGCCGCACAGCCTTGGTTATAGCCCATCGATTAAGCACCATTCGACACGCCGATCGCATCGCGGTGATTCGCCATGGAAAGTTATTGGAGCTAGGCACCCATCCCGAATTGATGTCAATTTCAGACGGGCTTTATAAAAACATGGTCGAAAAACAAATTGAACCTGCCGATTGGATTGCATGAAACAGCGGTTGATCACTGGCATTGCCACTTGCTTTTTTACGCTCTTAGGTTACGCCCAAGATCAAGCCGCAGTGGCTCAAGCCTTGTTCGATCGAGGCGAGTTCAGCCAAGCCTTGTTTTTGTATGAAGATTTGATCAAAGAAGACCAGGCTTCGGCCTATTTGCACGAGCAATATTTGCAGTGTTTGGTCAAAACAAATGACTTCGAAGAGGCCATCAAGTACTTGCGTAAACGGGCCAAAAGGGGATTCCCTACCGAATCAATGGTGGCCGAATGTTGGATTTGGAGTTTGCAAGCCGATGGGGAAGAAAGAGAAGGTCAATTGGCGGAACATTTGATAGAAAAAAGCAAAGAGGAATACCCTCGCTTGATGCATCTAGGAGCCCTCTTCGAGATGCGCAATTTGGATGATTGGGCGCTTGAGTGTTATCAATGGGCCGAATCCAATTTTGGCTCCAACCCATACTTGAATCAGCGCATGGCCACCTTAATGCTCCAAGGAGGACGGCGAAGCGAAGCCTTGAACCGCTACGTTCAGCTACTAGCCAACCAAAACCTGAGTTTTTCCCAATTAAAACCGGTCTTTGAGTCGCACATGAGCGATAGCGCCGATATGGTCATGCTCCAGAATGCCTTATTGGAATCGATTCAAGAGGCGCCCGATAATCCTCAATTGGGAGAGGCCCTAAATTGGACTTTCATCAAAACCCAAGATTGGAGCCGCGCTTTTCTGTTTGCTCGATCAGTCGATATGAGGCTCAAGGAAAACGGGTCACGAGTATTTCAACTGGGTTTGTTGTGCGAAAGCAACAAAGCCTTTGAAGAGGCCCTGAAGTGCTTCAGCTATGCCTTAGAGAAGGCCCAATCACCTGATTCGCGCAAACAAGCCATGGCCCATCGCCATTCTCTCCAATACCAGTGGTACCGCCAATCTGGAGCCGATTCCGTACAATGGGCTGAATTGAGTAAGGACATGATGCATTTGGAGCACGAATACGGTCCTGACGAAATCACCTTCGTGTCATCCATCTGTTGGGCCGATTTGCTCATTACCCAAGTCAATCAAGCCGATCGCGCTATAGGTTTATTAGAACGATATTATAAAATCAGCCCAGAGAGTAGCCCCATCGCCATAAGGGCTCAAGCCAAAATTAAAGCCGCTGACGCTTGGTTGGTAGCGGGTGAAATTTGGACCGCCGAACTCTTATTGGCCCAAGTAGAGAAAGAACTCAAGGATGAACCAACCGGCCAATGGGCCAAATTCAAACGAGCCGAATTGAGTTTCTTTAGGGGAGATTACGAATGGGCCGACATGCAATTGGATGTACTGAAAGACGCGAGCACTCAGCTCATTGCCAATGATGCCATGGAGTTAGCGCTCCTGATCAAAGAGAACCTTGGAATTGACTCTAATTATGCAGCCATGGCTCAGTTTAGCCGAGCCATGTTGTGGGAGCGTCAGCGGCAATTTGATTCCGCACTTAATGCCTTCGATGAATTGCCAAAGGCCTTTCCTGGGCACTCTTTGAGCGATGACGTTCTCTTCCACAAGGCCCTTATTCACCACGAATGCGGTAGAGACTCATTGGCCATTGAAACCTTGGAAACATTAGTCCTGGCCTTCGGTCATGAAGTTTTGGCTGATAAAGCCCTGTTGCAACTGGCTCAATGGTATGAATTTCAACAAGGAAACAAAGAAAAAGCGGCCGAATGCTACCGAAAGCTCATACTTGAACATTCGGCCAGTTTGCATATCATTGAAGCCAGACATGCGTATCGCCGCCTCACCGGTCAATAAAATCCTCGCCATCTTGCTTTTTTGCGGGACACAAATGTTGTTGGGACAACTCAACAACAATCTTTTTGTTCCATCCTACCCGCGCCATCAATGGGAGAATCAAGCCCTCTTTTTTCACAAGAATAGCGAGTATTTCGACGCGGTTGCCCCTGGTCAATCTCTGTTAGGCGCCCAGTATAGGAGCGAAATCCACAAGGCCATAGGGCCAGGAGCATTACTGAGTGGGGGCTTACTAGTTCAAGGACTTTACGGTGCACAACAATCGGCTCAAATCTGGCAAATTACCTCCCCAGTTCGGCTCTTTCCCCTATTGTCATTTCGCTATATACACAACAAGCAACGCTGGCAATTTGGGAACCTCCCAGGGCCCTTATCTCACGACCTTCCGGAAACCCTGATGAACTATGATTGGGCCTGGAATCGACCCGTGGAATACGGAATAGACCACCGCATCTTCCACTCCAAAATTTTGATCAACTCCTGGTTAGACTGGCGTCAACTGGCCATTCCCAATCTTAGCCAACAGGAAATCATCTCAGCCGGTACAACCATCAAACCTACTTGGTTCAGCCGCGAAGAATTCACGTTGAGCAGCCCTTTTAGCGCCCTTATTTACCATCAGGGTGGCGAAAATTTGGTGCAGAGAAAACCCCTGGTTACCCAAATCAATCTCAGCGCCGGGCTGCGAGCTAACCTTGGTCCTTGGGAAATCAATAGCCAATTCATGTACAGCCAAGATGCCAGCCCCCAACTTCGGCAACCCTTCCATGACGGCTGGGCGAGCAGTTCTTGGGTTAAGCATTCAAGCGGTCGCTGGGAACAAGCCTTGGTTCTGCAAACAGCCCATGAATTTTCCGCTCCATTGGGCGCCCCTTTGTACAGCAGTGTAGATCGCAATCAGCCCTATACCACTGTTCGTGACCGCTGCCTTCTGCAAGCTAGGGTGCATTACACCCATCCTTTGTCTGTTGAAGGGGTGAGCTTAGACGCCCGTTTGGACCCGATGTTCGACTGCTTGAATCAGAAATTCTTGTTATCAGCTGCAGCCTTCCTGAAGGTAGAGTTCTAAAAAGCACGAGCCCAGCCCCACTCCATGACATCAGCTGAAAACTGATTGGCTTTCAATCTGACCATGATACGGCTACGAGGATTCAGGTAATAGTTGAATCCTACTCCCTCGTAAAAGGGATATTTTCTGCGATCAGGACGAGCCAAGTACCAACCCAAATCTACCTGAAAACCCCAGTGGTCCATGGTCCACTCCATACCTCCAAAGGCTGCTACCTCAACCAACTCAGTTAAACCCGTCTTCTGCATGCCTTGAAATTTCTCATAACCGTACAAAGGATCATGGAAAACTTGCAATCCAAAAGAAGGGCTGCGCTGACGCCAACTACCCTGATTGTGTTGAACCCTCAGATCCAAACAGGATTTGATCAAGGGAGTTCTGTCGTCTAAATCGTATTCCACTTTGCCGATTCGAACGGAAGGCCAGAAAACCCACGACTGCCATGAAGAGTTCTGACGGCTGGGATAATAGGCGTTTTGGTGCTGACCCTCGTAAACAGCCATTCCCAAGCCACGGGCTAGGGAAATATAAGGCAAGTTGATACCCAAGTTAGGAGAGCGCCAATAGGCGTTCGAGAAATGCAACATCCCTATATGGGCCGAAATCGCTTTCCCAGAATAGCCCATTTGAAGGCGCATCATGCCATTGAAATGAGAGCCAATCGCATTATTTATGGGGTTCTTGACAGGGTCAAAGGGTTTGCTGACATAGCCTACCCCTGCGGCAAACGAATAATCCAATCCATGCTGGCCGACTTGTCCCATACTAAATCCCGCTCCAAAGGCTACACCCGTAACAGCATTCCCCAAATGAGAGGCATTGAACAGGAGCCCTCTATAGGGCGTGGCAACCGATGGTTGACGATACAAAACACGGCGCTCGGCACTCAGGGTCCATACCCGTCCTAGCAATTGCTCCATATCGGGGCGATGGGGCATCAAGGCACCGGAATGACCCTGAACCAACCATTGAGTGCGGTTGTTGTTTGGGATAGGAAGAGTACGAACAGGGCATGCCTGAACGACAAGCGAAAACAACAGCGAGGCCCATGCAAAGACGGCCCTTTTCATGATTACTGCTTTTTATCGGTAGCCAAGACCATGCGTATACCTTGGTTGGCTCCAATCTGCATCACATCAACCACCTCTTGAATGGTCAGCTTCTTATCCAAACGAAGCACAACGCTCAAACGGCTGTCGGGATTATTGGGATCGTAGAATTCCTTGTCTCGGTCTAGCATTACTTGCTCCAATTCATCGACTTCTACCGGCTCCTTATTGTTGTCGATATAGTAAACCACAGGGCCGGTTCCGTCTTCACCGATGACCGCGCCGTCTGGGCGCTTCACGGTTAGAATCATGGGTTTGGTTTGAATCTTGGAGGTAGTTTTGGCCTTTGGCAGCAATACGTTGATGACGTTGGGATTGGCCAAGGTGCTCGCGATCAAGAAGAATAGGAGCAGAAAGAACATGATGTCGTTCAAAGCCGATGATTCGACTTCTGCTTCTTCCCTTCTGCGTCTTCCTATTTTCATGGCCCGAGATTAGAGGTTGGACTTGGTCAACATTTCCAGCAAGCTCAAGCTTTGCTCTTGCAAACGCTCGGCAAATTTGTCGATGCGACGCATGAACATTTGGTAACCAAAGAAGGCGATCATACCCACCAACAAGCCTGCAAATGAGGCCACCATTTTGGTGTACAATCCGCCGGAGATGGCACCAATGCTCAAATCACCCGTAGTTGAAATGCTGTAGAAGATGTTGATTACACCCCAGATCGTTCCCACAAAACCCAACATAGGGGCAATGCGACTGATCAAACTCAAGTAGTGCAAATTGCCCTCCATGGCACTCAATTCCACATTGGCCTTAGTCTCCATAGCGCTCTCGATTTCACGCATATTGGAGCCCAAGAATCTCAAACCGGTTCCGATTACCTGAGCCTGAGCGGTATGGGTGCGCTCGCAATAAGCCAAAGCGGCATCGGGGCGGTTTTCTTTCAAATTGTCTTTGACTACACTGATCAGATTGAAGTCAATGGCTGCACGGCTTTTCAGATATAGAAAGCGCTCAACAATGAAGTAAATGGCAATCAGCAAGCTCAACGCGAGCAGGGCCATTACCACGCCCCCTTTGGCCATAATTTCGACAATGGGAGCAGAAACGTGTTCAGTGGCACCTGCAGCTGCTGCAGTATCAGCGCTGGCTTGCAGGAGATGAATCAATAAAGACATACTTCAAAGAAAACGGATGCAGGGCAGTTCTGCGTTTGGGGATGTTCATATTTTATCCCCAATTGGGATTTAGTTCAACCCGGCGACCCCTCCACTCACGACGAACTTGGTCACATGACTAGGCTCGACATCGATGGGTTTAACCTTGTTCTTCGGCACAATGAGCATCTCTCCCGTCAAGGCATAGGACAATGGCAAATAGACTGAACAGTGATCGGGCATGTTGATTACCGACATGTCTGACTGCGTCAAAAAGCCCATGCGGTGAACACCGCCTTCGAGTTCGACGACGATGGGCTTATCAAATTTCTTGTTTTCCCCCATGAAGGCCTCCGTCATGTCTTTAGTGGTACCAAAGATGAAGCTCAACCCAGGAGCCTTTTCTATGATCCCCTCAAAGAAATCCAGAACCTGTTTGGCCACTACTCCTTGGGTCAAAACACCCACACCTACAATGCCTGCTAGAATGACCGCAGCATAGAGCCAGAATTCCCAAAACCCTACTTCGTCCAGATGCAAAAGATCAGAAAGCCCACCGAGAATCCATAGCACTATGCTGATGGTGGCCCCTATGGGCAACAGCACCAAAAGTCCTCTCAACAAATAGCTGATCAAGCGCTGAAATGGCGATTTCAGGGTCTTGCTAAAATGCTGAGGGTCAAATTCTTGTATCTTCATGAGAGCAAATCTTGGCCGATGTCACGGCGAAACGACTTTCCTTGAAATTCAACCGAATCTACCAATTCATAACTGGCTTTCAAAGCTTCAGAAATGTTGGCCCCCAAACTTGTTACAGCCAAGACTCGGCCTCCGTTTGTCACCACAGCCCCATCTTTCAAGGCCGTTCCCGCATGGTACAATCGCTGAGATTCAGCCAAGGCAGTGGGAATACTCATTTCAAAACCTTTTTCAATGGCTCCAGGGTAACCCTCTGAAACCAAGAAAACGGTGGCCGCAGTTCGTGGGTCTACCTCAAAAGGAACTTGAGAAATATTGCCTTGAGCTACCCCGTTCAACAAATCAACCATATCGGTTTTCAGACGTGGAAATATGGCTTCTGTTTCAGGATCACCCATTCGAACATTGTATTCAATGACCTTGGGATCTCCATTGTCGTTCATCAAGCCCAAAAACAGGAAACCGCGGTAAGGATGACCCTCAGATCTAAGCCCTTCTAGGCTAGGCAAAACGATACGTTCCTTGACCTTGTGCATGAAAATTTCATCGGCAAAGGGAACGGGCGATATAGCCCCCATTCCACCTGTGTTGGGACCCTGGTCCCCTTCTCCTATTCGCTTGTAATCTTTGGCCGATCCCAAAATGTGCCAATCGATGCCGTCGCTGACTACGAAGACCGAAATCTCAATGCCTTGGAGAAACTCTTCAACCACCACGTTGGCGCTGGCCGCTCCAAAGCGAGCCCCCAAAATCATGTCTCGCAACGTCTCTTTAGCCTCCTTGAGATCAGAGGTAATGATGACTCCTTTTCCGGCCGCTAGACCATCAGCTTTCAAAACGTAAGGCGGGGTCAAG
>JBJOHK010000068.1:0-14044 GCA_046047755.1 Bacteroidota bacterium
ATTCCATGCGGTGACCCATGTTGAAGACCTGGAACATTTCCCGCCACTCGGTTTGGCTTTCAGCCTGTATCATGCGAAACAAGGGAGGAATGGCTAAGAATTGGTCTTTGACGATGTGCACATTTTCCGCAAAGTGCAAGACTTTGGTTTGGCCACCCCCGCTACAATGCACCATACCGTGAATGCCGCCGCGGCACTCCTCCAGTACTTTTTTAATGATGGGGGCATAGGTTCGGGTGGGAGAGAGTACCAATTTGCCGGCATCCAAGGGGCTACCTTCAACCGCATCGGTCAAACGCTTGCTTCCGCAATAGGTTACAGAATCGGGTAAATGAGTGTCGTAACTTTCGGGGTATTTACTTCGGTATTCAGAGTGGAATACATCGTGACGGGCGCTAGTTAATCCGTTAGAGCCCATACCCCCATTGTACTGCGATTCATAACTGGCTTGGCCGTAACTCGCTAAGCCTACAATGACTTGCCCGGCTGCAATATTGGCGTTATCTATGATGTCGGAGCGTTTGGCTCGGGCTACCAATGTGGAGTCTACAATGATGGTGCGCACCAAGTCACCCACATCGGCTGTTTCACCCCCCGTGGTGTGAATGTCGACTCCGTGATCACGCATGGTTTGGCAGAAAGCTTCACTACCTTCAATCAAGGCTGAAATGACCTCTCCTGGAATGAGATTTTTATTACGGCCTATGGTGCTGGATAGCAAAAAGGGGCCGGTACTTCCCGCGCACAACAAGTCGTCTGTATTCATGACGATGGCATCTTGGGAAATGCCCGCCCATACACTCATGTCACCGGTTTCTTTCCAGTACAAGTAGGCCAAGCTACTTTTGGTACCGGCGCCATCGGCATGAACGATCAAACAGTCATCGGGGTTGCCGCTCAAATGGTCGGGAATGACCTTGCAAAAGGCTTTGGGCACCAGGCCTTTGTCCAACTTGGAAATGGCCTTGTGAACGTCTTCTTTTTGGGAGGAAACACCGCGCTGTGCGTACTTATCGCTCATGGGGCAAAGATAGGGCTTGCAGTATGGAATCGGCTAGCCGCTTGTTGACTCCTGGCTCTCCTAGGCAGTCTCGCAAAACGGCGTAATCTTGTTTTTGTTTGCGCCAACCTTGGCCTTCTGGTTTCAAGCGTTTCAATGCTGCCTGAATAGTACCTACTTGGCAATTTCCTTGAATGAGTTCGGGAACTATTTCCGATTGTGCTACCAGATTCACCAATGATATATAGGGAACTTTGATGAGCCATTTGGCTGCCCAGTAGGTCAAGGCTGAAGTTCGATACAGAACCACTTGGGGAACTCCAAACAAGGCGGTTTCCAATGTGGCGGTACCCGAAGTGACTAAGGCCAGCTGAGCTTGGTGGAGCAGGTCATAGGTTTGGTCCATTCGGCATTCTATGCCGGAGTCTAACAAGAGTTTCTCATATAAGCTTTTGGGTAAAGCTGAAGTACCGGCGACAATGGGTGTCAACTCAGGCATGGCCTTGGCTGATTCAATCATGAGCGGCAAAAGAGACTCTACTTCTTGCTTACGGCTTCCGGGAAGCAGCGCGAGTATAGGCGCAGGTTTTGACTCTTGTGGAGGGATTTGATCCATCAACGGATTGCCGATATAGGTGCAGTTGACCCCTCTTTGGGCAAACCATTCGGCTTCAAAGGGCAAGATGCCGTAAAGGGCCGTCAGGTTTGTTAATTCTTTGGCTCGTTTTTCGTTCCAAGCCCAGGCTTTTGGGGCAATGTAATAATGGATTTGGCCCTTGAAGCCTACAAGACGTTTCAAGACCCTCATGTTGAAGCCGGGGTTGTCTATGAACACGAGGGCATCGGGTTTTTCTCGCTCAATGTCTTGGATGGCCTCCTGTAAAAAACGCCTGAGGGTACGCAGATTTTTCAGCACCTCCCATAATCCCATGAAGGCTCGAGTTCGATAATCGCTGAGTAAACGCGCACCTGCCTTTTTCATCAGGGGCCCACCCCATGCGACAATCTCCCATTCGGGTTGTTGTGACTTCAGCTCGCTAACCAAATGGCTACCGTGCAAATCGCCACTGGCTTCACCGGCAAGGAGGAAGATTTTCATTAGAATCGTTGCAGTTCAATTAGAACCGCCCACAAGGTGCAAGCGATGCTGGCTATCATCCATCCGCGGTTGAAATACAGCCATTCGTCTTTTTTGATCAGCAGAAAGAACAAGCCAATGTTCGTGGCTATACCGAGTTGAAACATGCTATTGTAGTACCATTCCAAGTGGCTAATGGCCCAAAGGAAATTTTCAAATTGCACTCCTTGTGCCACAGCGACACCGGCACCGACTAATGGGGGTACTAGTAGGCCAAACAAAAGGCCAAGTACGAATTGGGGAATGTTGAATTTCATCATATGCGGTCTAGACCCCATTGATTTAGGGTCCCTATGCGGTTGTGATCAGTAAGGTCAAATTGGGTGGGAACTACCGAGGCAAAGCCTTGACTCAAGGCATATTCATCGGTGTCTTGTCCGTGATCTTCGTTGATGAATTGACCGGTCATCCAGTAATAGTCGCGCCCGAAGGGGTCGACACGTTTGTCAAAATCTTCCTTCCATTTGGCAGAGGCTTGGCGACATACTTTAATGCCTTTGATTTCACCTTTAGGAATATTTACATTCAACAATGTGCCATAGGGCAATTCGCGATTTAAGTACTCGGTGACCAATTTGCGAATGACCAATTTGGCCGGTTCAAAGTCGGCATTCCAAGCGTAATCGCACAGGGAAAAACCAATGGCTTTCATTCCGTCGATCGAGGCCTCTACTGCCGCGCTCATTGTGCCGCTGTAGATCACATTGATAGAAGCATTGCTGCCGTGATTGATGCCGCTGAGCATGATGTCTGGGCGGCGGTCCAATAGCTTGTCAATGGCAATTTTTACGCAGTCAACGGGAGTACCACTGCATTGATAGGTTCTCAAGCTATGCTTGTCATGCGGCAGGCTGCAATCAAAGTTGTGGGTTTCCACCAATCGAATGGGTTGATTGATGGTGATAGCATGGCCCATGGCGCTTTGGGGCTTGTCAGGTGCCACCACCAAAACATCACCAAATTCTAAGGCAACTTCAACTAAGGCGCGAATACCGGGTGCGGTTATTCCGTCGTCATTGCTGACCAATATCAATGGGCGAAGACTCATGAAACAAAAGTAGGCAATTGAAAAAGCAAAAAGGGCTCCCAGTGGGAGCCCTTTTCAAATGATTCAAGCGAATGATTAGAAGATGTAACGAGCTCCCAATTGCATAGCCCAAGTTGAGCTGGTGCTTACTACGTCGCGGAAGCTACTGGTCACCAACTGGTTGTTCACCAAGTTAAAGTTATAGGTGTTGTCAGCTGCGTTGTATTTCAAAACAGCACCGTTGTTTACAGTCAACATTTGGCGAACGCCCCAGCTGCTGTTGATCAAGTTGCCTACGTTCAAAATGTTGGCGCTCAACTGCAATTTGTGGTTGCTGCCTTTGATGTTTTTGGCAATGTCTTGGTAGATAGCCAAATCCAATTGGTTCAACCAAGGCATCAAAGCCTGGTAGCGCTCGGTGTACTCACCTACGTGCTGGCTCAAGTAAGGATCTTGGGCTACGAAAGCATCCCAAGCATCAGCCTGCATTTGACCAGTAACTACGTCGCCAGAGGCCAAGGTGATGTCCTTGAAGTTGATGTCAGAACCTTTGTGAACGAAGATCAAATCGTTTCCAGTCAAACCGTCGTTGTTGATGTCGCTGCTGTATACATAGTTATATCGACCCTGATTGTAGCCTTCGTATACCAACGACACGGTGGTAGACAACATTTCGTTCCAATCTTTCTTGTATGACAAACCACCCACCAAACGGTTGGGAGTAGAGTATTGAGAAACACCCAAAGCAGGAGTGTTCTGGTTCATCATGCCACCAATGGCATTGTTGCTCCATGCAGAGGCAGCCTGAGAACCGGGGTTAGCGGTAATGTCAAAGGTGTTGTTCATGGAGTAGCTCAAGAAGGCATTCATGCCGTTATTCCAAGTCTTAGATGCGGTAGCAGAGATGCTCAAGCCGTGACCTTGGTTGGTGTTGGCCAATACCATAGCGTTACGAACGCTTCCTGAATAGGCACGAGAAGCTTTCGCTTTGTAAGCTTCAACTTCGTAAGCAGTACCCGTGAAGAAAGTAGTGTCGCCACCCTTAAAGTTGGCATCGAACTGATAAATGTCGTTAACCGATTTGCTGTAAATAACATCAGCCGTGAAGTCGATGTCGCCGGGCAACTTGGTGTCAATTCCAAAGCTGGTGCGCCAAACTTGAGGGAACTTGAAGTTTTGATCAACCAATGCGAAAGAAGCTCCGTTGGGCAAATTGGCAGGAGTCTGAGGCAAATTGGCCACATAGGCATAGGGGTCAGCATTGAACTGAGAAACACCAGCTGCGTCCAAGGCGGCTTTGTTGGTCAATTCCACGGTGGCTTGCAAGCCGTAAGCGTTAGTTGGTTGGTTGGTGTACCAAACAAATGGCAAGCGACCGGTGAAAATACCCGTACCACCGCGAACTACCAATGACTTGTCTCCGTTTACATCGTAGTTGAATCCTACGCGGGGAGAGAACAAAAGGCTGGCTTCGGGCCATTTGGCAGGGTTGTACAAGTAATCTTCTCCAGTAGGAGTTTTGAAGGTAGCGGAATCGTAATACTTGGAGAAACCGGCATTGGCCAAAGGCGTAGTGAGATAAACAGGGCGGTCAACGCGAACACCGGCTGTTACTTTCAAGTTCTTATTAACGCGGTATTCGTCTTGAGCATAAACCGCCAATTGGCCAAATCCTAACTCAGCAATAGGGTTTTTCTCGCCGTTGTAGCCATAGGTGACGGCATACACAGAAGGCTGCATGTCGTTCAAGAATTGATTCAAAGAATCATAGCGGTAGTAGCTGGTTCCATAACGCAAGAAGCTGTTACCTACGTACATGTTGTCATAAGCAATACCGGCAGTTACGGTGTGCTGATTCAAGTTCATGGTAACGTTGTCGATGATGGAGGTAGTATTGTTCACCACCTTGTTGTTCCAAGAGAACAATTCGTAACCGAAGGCGATATACTGATCGCCATCCTTTTTGATGTCAACGAAGGGGAAAGGTTCAGAACCGCTGTTACGAGCGTCTACAACGTTCGTGCGGGTAACCAAGAACTGGTTGTTCACACGCTTGTTCAAGTTGCTTTTCAATTCCAAAGAAACAGAACCTACTGTATTCAAGAAACCGTACAAAGTGTTCTCATAACTCATAGCATTTTGAGACCAACGGCTAGAAGAAGAACGTGGATTTGGGGCTGAAGTACCGTTAGTAATCTGTTGGTTGGTATTTTCTACGTAGTTGTAGCGGGCTGTTAACTTGTGTTTGTCGCTCAAGTTCCAGTCCAAACGGCCTAAGATTTTGTAGTTGGAAACGCTGAAGTTGCCAAGTCCGGCATAAGCGCCAGTTTCGTATCCATACTTGTCTTTCAAGTGCTGCTGGACAGCTTGCAAATCGCTTTCCAATACTCGAGACAAATTGGGGTTGTTAGGGTCTGAATTTGCGTTGGTAGGCTCCCACAACAAACCAGGGAAGCTGCGGTCTTCTTGCTCATAACTTAGGAAGTAGAACAATTTGTCTTGCTTGATGGCACCGCCTACACGGAATCCTAGAATCTTCGAACTAGACTCAGGAATGTTGGTTAATTCTACATCACCAATTTTATTTCCGTTGAAATTCTGGTTGCGAACGAATGAATAAATAGAAGCGGTGGTAAGGTTAGAACCACTGCGAGTAATGGCGTTTACACCGGCGCCAGTAAAGTTGCTTTGGCGAACGTCAAAAGGAGAAACGTTTACTTGAACGGCTTCAATGGCATCCAATGAAATGGGTTGGGCATCGCCACCAGGCATGTTGTTGCTGCTCAAGCCGAAGTTGTTGTTGAAGTTGGCTCCGTCAATGGTGATGTTGTTCATGCGACCATCGCGACCGTTGAAAGAGCTGTTGCCACCCGCTTGGGGAGTCAAGCGAGTGAAGTCGTTCAAAGAACGGCTAATGGTAGGTAAGGTATTTAGGGTTTGGCTACCAATGTTGAAGCTCGCACCTGTCTGCGTTCCTTTGCGGCTGCTGGTGATGCTTACTTCTCCCATGTTACCCCCGTCTTGAGACATGTCGATGTCCAAGCGGTAGGTCTCACCAAGCTGCAAATAAATGCCGCTGTAAGTGACGGTTTTACCTCCTGCCACACTGATGGTAACCGTATAGGGACCACCGGCTTGCAAGTTAGACAAATCATAAACACCCCCTGTTCTCGACTCCCCGCTGTATTTAGCGTTGGTTGTTGTTAGAACAGCAGAAATGCTGGCGCCTTCCACACTAGAAGTGCCATTGCTGATGACACCACCCATGTGGGCTGTTGTAACCTGCGCCCAAGCGGAAAGGCTCAAGGCAAATGACAACAGCATTAATCCTAGTTTTTTCATAAAAATGGTTGTTGAGTTTGACGCAAAAGAAACATCTCTATGAAAGCTTCCAATAAACAAATTCTCAACAAATTGTTATGCAGCAAGTATTTGGACTGGACATTTGCAAAATATTTAGAAACTTGGCCACATAGTTTGCTGAACCTTTGCGCAATGTGTGAGTGAGTGTTTTACCTTTAAAAACTTCAACAACAGTGGTGAGCAGGTCGATAGTAAAATACTATATCATGATGATGCTGGGACTCATGTCCCAACCAGTATGGTCTTTTACAGACCATCAGAAACACTCAATATTATTAGAATTCCAGAAATTTTTCCTCAATGAATTTGGGCATTCTGCCCAGGTTTCATTGATTGATGCTATTGATTTAGGTGATTCGCTGCTCATTAATCCCAACGGAACGCATTACTTATATTCCTATAAATTCAATCGTTTAGGATTTTTACGTTTGGATCGTTCCACTTTTCATGGCCATAACTTTGGTAGAAAGTTGTTTTGGTATAACAACCATATATATGCTCTTGGTGGATATGGATTTTGGGTTGATCATTCCAAGCTCATTCGCTTCAATTGGACTACCAGGGAATGGGATTTGATACTTACAAAAGGACCTTCACCAGGAGGTAGTCCACTGTTGAGTTTTATACGACATGATTCTCTGTTTTGCATACGAAGTATTTTCAGAGGCCAAGGTGAAGAAGTCTCCCGCATTGTTAGCCAAATGTGGGTGTTGGATTTGCATGAATTGAAATGGTCCAATTACTCGTTTGACCCCAACATTGGTTTAGAATCTTCTGATTATCGATTGTCGGCAGAGAATGAAAATTGGTTCGTGGGAACCACCTTGCCGCGATCTCAAGAACTTATAGTGAATAAGAGAACCGGTAAATTCTATTTGAATACTAGTGGTCCACCGTTAATGGCCATACCTGAACTAGGTATTACTGGGGTGAATTTGATGAACAATTCGAAGGCTATGACTTGTATTTTGGGAGATAGCTTGGTTATTTTTTACGAAGATTCGCTTAGCTATGGTCGGGCCAATTTAGCAACCTTTGTGTTTGAATACTGCAGGGAGGAGAATGTAGATCTGAACAATCTCAATGGTGCATTGATTTCTGAAATTGATCGAATGGCGCAAATGTCATTTGTTTCAGAACGGTTGGTCTATTGGTTGGGCTTGTTGCTGCTCCTGTTTTTGTACATCTTCGAAAAACAATTCAATCGTAAAGACAGCAAATTTCAATTCAATGAAGGCGTTTTCGAACAAACGCCTAAGCCAACTTTATCGCCAGAAGAAGAAATTGCCCTAGCGCTCCATAAGAAGGGAAGCCAACAATACAGTCAAGATGAGTTGGATATACTATTAAACATTCAAGATTTCGATTACGATAGTAGAAAACTAAAGCGTAGCCGCATCATTACTGAACTGAACAAAAATCACGAGGGAATATTGGATAGGAAGAGAGATCCTTCTGATAAAAGAAAATTCATCTATACAGTGGATCATCTGAAATTCAAGGGTTAATCTAGGATTTTTCCAAATACAAGGAAAACACATACAGATTGTTCTGGTCTGTAGCAAAACCGGAAGAAGCTTTAGCAGTAAGTTTTCCCTGAAACAATCGATTGAAATGTTCAATGCGCTCCTGTACTAGTTCCGATCCCAGTTGTGTTCCATGTGATCGCGTGAATGCGGGCCCTGGGCCTGTATTCGAAATCTGAATTCTAAGAGTTTTATTTTCTGAGTCTTCGGAAATGCTCAATGTAAGCTCTCCCGTTTTAGGGTCTAGCAGCAATCCGTGTTTGATGGCATTTTCAATAACAGGTTGAAACAACAAAGGTGGAATGAACCAATCCCTCAGGTTCACAGTTGGCTCAATGGCTTCGGTGAAACTGAATTTTTTATTACTGAAACGCAGCGATTCTATTTGAATGTACTTGCGACAGAATTCTAATTCTTTCTCAAGGGTAGATACTTCCTGCAAATTGGTTTCCAAGAATAGGCGATTGATTTCCGCGATTTTGCCTGTAACCTCAATGGCTTTTTTATTTTCGTTCATGGCAATGAGGGACTGAATCAAACTCATGCTATTGTGCAAAAAATGCGGATTCATGTTGCTTTTCAATGTTTTCCATCGAAGCAAATTGAGTTGACTTTCTGCGTTTTTGGATAAATCTCTAAAATAGACCAATGTCGAGATGATGATCAATATCATCGCGGTGGCTAAGGCTAAGCCACTATTTTTAAAATTGGTTTTTACAAAAGCAAGTTGTGTTCCCAGTTTATGGCTCATGAACAGAGAGTAATTTCCAGATGAAATGCCGGGAATCCAGTTCTTTTCTTGTCCCGATTTAATCTGTCTGAAGACAAACTTGTCTTGGTCATTTTTTAAGCTAACCGCAAAGAGGCTATGGTAATGTATCCAGTAATCGGGATGAGCAAATTGAATATTGAAATCGTCTAATGGCTGAATGACTAAGTGTGAGTTGGCCACTGCTTCTGTTTTGTCATTTTGGTAACCAATGATAAAATTGTTTGATGAACTCTTACTGGAGTATTTGGGCAAGGGGATGGACTTCCAAACTCCAGACTGATAAAACCAAAGATGGGTGTTGCTAATGGCTGCGTTTTGAATAGATTGATAGGATAGTTGTCCAATGTATTGTTGACCAGCAATATGAATGCTGCCATTTATGGAAATGATGAGTTGATACAAATGGGAGTTTGACAAAATCCAAACCCCCCTAGAAGTTCCAAACAGTTTGAATTCTTGACCAGGGCGAATAATGTCCCTTACAGGTATATCAAAAAGGAATTTCAATTCAAAGAGCTCAGACGGCATCCACGGCATTTTGGAGGAGTATTGGTAAACCTTTATGATTTGACCAATTTGTGTGATCAATAAATTTTTGGAAATGGCGATAGGTGAATTCGTGTTGATGCCCAGGTTTCCCGCAGGAATCGTTTTGTGATTTTCTATATCAACTAGGTGTAACGAGCCATTGAATTCTTGGCTCAGAATAATCTCATCGGCACTAATGAATTGAGCTGTTTCTTTGGAGCTATTGGGCCATGTTTCTATTTTTTTCGTTTGGATATTAATCGATGTCCACTCACCATAGGGGCGATGCAATATCAATGAATAACCGGCGGAAACGAGTTTGTTGAAATGATAATTGGCGACATTGTAATACCGGAGAAAGGAATTTTGGTTTTTACTCCAGATATACAGCCAGTCTTTCGTCAATACGAACAATTGATTGGCCGTTATTTGAACATCTAAGATGATTTCTGGAAATTCATTAACGACCCATGAATGGGCTGTTTCTTCTTTTGCGTACAATCGACCTTCGTCATACATGCAAACCCAATCGTGACTAGTATAAATATTGCCAAAGGGAATTCGTTGATACTCATTCGGAAAAATCAAAGCAAAGCAACCTTTGCCCAGGCTTGATGCCCATAGTATATGGTTAATAGAGTCATAAGTGAGGCCCCACATAAAGGGATCTTTGGATGCGCCAGATAATGCAATGGTTGGGGTAAGTGGATTGTGCTTTACAATGGCACCTCGCTCTAAGTTCAGAACGTTCCCCAAAGCAAGGTAGATCTGGTCTTCGCAGCTTTCTATACTCCAAACGGCCCAATTGCGCTCCTTGTCTCTCCCTAGATGGAAGCGGGTTGATTGGTTGCGCCGATCGATGATATAATAACCACCTTCAGACCCTAAGTACAGGAAAGAATCGGTTATCTTCTGGCTGAGAATGGAATAATTTATATCCCATGGCGCCTGATTTTTCCAATTAGCCAATTCAGGGGGCTCATTTTCTTTGAATTGTAACCATCGGTTGCTAGGATAGGCACAGGCATAGTAATGCCCGTTCCAATGAAAGAAACTGGTGATTTGTTCACTGGTTTCGCAGGGGAGGGTGGCGCGAACGGTATCTAGGCCGTTTATATGAAATACTCCGTTAGAGCTCAGGCAATACAACTTGTTGTTAACCCATTCCAAGGCTCTAGTTTTGTTAAGGGAAATGCGTTTAGACAATTGACCTTGGTGGTTGAATAAATAAAGCCCACTGTCAAAACTGATAACCGCCGTATACGATTTCTTATTGTATTGATAAAAGGTAACATCCCAAGTGGAGATGTTATTCATGGTTGAGCTAATGGATTTTTTGGCGGAATTGGAGTTTGGTAAAATCTGCAATCCACGTTGGTGACAGACCCAAATGGAGCCATCAGGGTCTATGCGGCTTTGGCGTGTAAGATCCGTGCTTAAGTTATTTACGCCATTTAGCTCAGCTGCTTCTAAGGGCATCTGTTGGGCTTGTGATTGGAAAGCCAAACCCAACAATAAGAAGAATGCTAACAGGAATTTATTGGCCAAATTTTTCAAGCAATAATTTCCTACCGCTCTTTGAAAGGCCGATTTGGTGACCGGATTTCAGGTTGGCTGTATTGCCCTTGAAACTATCAATTTGAAATCCTGGCACCAAAAAGGATCGGTGCAAACGATAAAAATGTTCGGGAAGTAGAGGGGTTAATACTTTCAAAGTTTTGCTCACCAAATAAGAGCGTTCAGCGGTATGTATTTTTGAATAAGCACCAGAGGCCTCGATGAATAAAATGTTTTGAATTTGAATGATAACGCTGTTGCCTCCATCTCGAATGATCAATGTTTCATCCAAAGGACGTTTGGTTTCAATTTTGGTATCAAGTCGTTTTAGGAAAGCTTTGAATTGATCAACTTCAAGCGGCTTTGTGAGGAAATCAATCACATCCAATCTTAGGGCATCTATGGCGTATTGAGAATGAGCGGAAACAACAACGGTTGGGATGGATGGGAACAGTGTTCTCAATTCCAGGCCACTTTCTCCTTGCAATTCAATGTCAACGAATAGCAAATCAGGTTGAAAAGATTCCAAAGTTTCCAAAGTCTCTTTGATGGAGCTGCAGCTGACAATTGGCCCGATGATGTCGCTGGCATACTCTTGAATGAAGTAGGAAAGTACGGTTCTCCCTGCCGGTTCGTCATCCAATATTAGAGCTTTAATTTTGGTCATGATTTCAAAGAGAGTTCTTTTCGCTTAATCAATCAATTGGTTTTTGGTTATCAAGTTGGTATCTTGCGTAAAACCGAATTTTGTTTTATTCAATTTATAGAAATTCAATAGATTAGGTTTTTATTCAAATAAATTCATTTAATTAGAATGTCACGACCACTAAAGAAATTAGTCGTTGATGATTTGCTCAAGTTGAAGGGTGAACTAATTTCACGAGAGGGTTATTGCCCCCGCTCTACGAAGCAGTTAGAATCCTTTTCAAACCAAATTTTCATAAAAACAGGAGTACTTCTGAGCGTCTCGACTTTGCAACGCTTCTTTGATGATAAAACAGAGGTATTTCCGAGCAGCAGTACGCTGGATACATTAACGCGATATTTGGGGTTTGTAGATTTTTCTGACTGGTTAAGAGGCCAACAGTTTGGGGAACGATTCCTTACATTCCTGGGAAAATTGTCACAAGACGCAGGTGCGAAATCCATCATTTCTGTTTCTAATAAAGATGTTTGGACTTCACAAAATCAAACTTGGTTTCAAACGGGTTTGCTCATTACCCCTATAGAACAGTGGGATGAGTTGTTTTCAGAGGCTCAAAGTAGAATGAAGACCTGGGAAGATTTGTACCTTTCAGGTTTGGTATTGGCTCTTTCCATGCGAAATGGACAAATAGATGTGACCTCCCTGCCGGACAAAATCATCAATCATTCTTTTTTCATTGAACGTATAACAACTTATTTCATTGACGAGTATAGGCCCAATTGGTATTTGGCACTGATGCCGCGTGCAGAAGAATGTGCAGAAAAGTTTTGGTTAAGCTCTGATAAAAAAGCGATTGAATTCTCTTTGATTCACCTAAAAGATTCGCAATTGAATGCTCAATCGGTATCGGAATGGGACCGTTTGATGCAGTTGACCGATAATATGTCCAACGTTCCAATCGCACGATTGGCGGCTTGTTTTTCTCAAGTTGATTCGAATCGAAAGTTGGCTTTATTGGATTTTATAGATTCATGGTTTGGTTCTATTTCCCACGATCACCAACTCAGGACATCTCAATTTTTGGTCCGTCAATTGCAGCGCTCAGATTGGCCACAAATTAAAGAAATAATAGAGCCGTATACCCTTCAATTTAAGCCTAGTAATTCCCAACAACTGATCGAGTTCAAGCATTTCAATAGTCTTGTTAATGCCCTGGAGAATCGGGTTTTGGAACCGGCTGTATTTTACCATCTTCACAATTCCAAAATGAATCAATACCATTGGAATAGAATCAAGAACGGTCTTTGATTAGGCCAAACGCAAGGCTTGCCAAATCAGCGTAACAATCAATATGCTTAGGCTAATCCATTGTAGGCCGATGGGTCTTTCTTTGTTAATTAGCCAAGCTCCAAATATGGAAAGTACGGGTGTGATAACACCGGCAATAGCGGTAGATTCTGTGCCGTGCTCGGCATATGATTGAACCGTTGACAAGACGGCCAAAGCGGTAATCAGTCCCGTTAATACTGGCCATTGAATTTTTTGAATATTCTTGGGCTTTTTCCAAAGCAATAGAAGAGTAGAGCCAATGGCTATGCAACTCTCTACCCAAGCGGCAGTGGGAATCGTGCCTATAAGAGAGGTAGTCGATTCGTACCAAGAATAGGATAATCCCCAACTAGAGGAGGCCAAACATGCCCAAAGTATCGGAAGACTAGGGGCCTTTGGTTCTTGTTTTCTTTGGAATTGGAACGATAGCAATATTCCCATCATCATGAGAAAAAGAATGGCCCAATTTTCAAGCGGCATCCATCGTTTGTCATGTTGGAAAAACCAGAATACATAGGTAATGACGGGCGTCAATGCTACTACCGGTATGATGATGTGAAGTGCCCCGTCTTTCAAGGCTTTGCCGAACGCCCACAATCCCAGCCATCCAAGTACGCCAATACCGATGACCCTAAAATCGTGTTGGATAGCATAAGAAAAGGATTGACCCAAATCTTTTAAATCTGAAATCACATAGAAACTAATGCAGGCTAGTAATGCGGTAGAGGTCCAAGATCGAATCGCCGTATTGACTGAAACAGAATTGTACTTCTGGGCTTGCTTCCATACTAAATCAACTATGGCAAATAAGAGGTTCGCAATCAAGGCCCATTTCATAGGAGCAAAGGTAGAAGCAAGCACTAACTTCGCTGCAAATGAGACTCGAAAATGGGCAGATAATAGCCGAAGTAACTGCTTTTGGGGCGGAATTACAGATGTTGGCTAGAGTGGGGGGTAAAAATTGCCTTTGGCAAGTTGATGAGCGCTATTGGAATCGAATATCGCCCTTGTTATTTCCCATTGTGGGCAAACTTCGCGGCGATTGGGCTGAGTCTCCCAGCGGAAAAATCCAACTGCGTCAGCATGGATTTGCCCGGGATAGTGATTTTGTTATTCGGTATCAGAGCAGTGATTGTTTGATACTGACTTTGGCTGACG
>JBJOHK010000069.1:0-18599 GCA_046047755.1 Bacteroidota bacterium
CGGAGTTGCATGAAATTAAGCTTTGGCTTCTTCGATGTAACGTACAGCTTCGCCTACAGTGCCAATCTTTTCAGCTTGGTCATCTGGAATGCTGATATCAAATTCCTTTTCGAATTCCATGATCAACTCAACGGTATCCAAGGAATCAGCACCCAAGTCATTAGTGAAGCTAGCTTCAGTATTGACTTCAGACTCATCTACGCCCAACTTATCTACGATAATGGCTTTTACTTTTTCTGCAATTTCTGACATGTTTTTAGTGTTTGATTTGCCATGCAAAGAAAGTTCTTTTTCCGAATACAAGACTGAAAAAAAAATCTAGTTTTGTTTGGCATGTCTCCCAAAAAGCACAAATCGTATCTTTTCAACACTTCACTAGACCTAGAAATAGTGGCCATTCACAGCGATTTGAGCCCTCATCGCTTGGCGTGGTGTCTAGATGACACTTTTTCTTCTCGTTTTGTGTGCGAGGCCCATCCATTTGAGGTAACTTTGTCTTCGAATCAAGTTTCCTTCCATGTGGAGTTTCACTTTGAAGGCAATGAGACATGCAGCCCAATGAGCCTATTGGAGAACAAAGGCAGTAGTCAATTCCTATTTTCAGGGAGACCTACTCCAGACTTCTGGCTCATCGTGCAAGAATCTGAATCTATGGGTGGTTTAAGCGAATGGCTGGAACAACTCAAAAGACTCAACGGTGTTCAAATGGCATATCTCTTTCCCTCTGAAAACCATTCGAAGTTGGCTTGGTTGCATCAATTGAGGCATTTGTAGAAAGATTTATGTTCCAGGAGAACTTTAACAAAACCAAAATCATCGCCACTATTGGCCCTGCTACTAGTAGCTCAGAAATGCTGGAAAGCATCATACGCCTTGGTGTAGATGTTTGCCGTTTGAATTTTTCTCATGGCAGTCATAGCGTCCATGCAGAATCAGTTAAACGCATTCGAGAGGTGAATGAAAAGCTCGGCAGTCATGTGGCTATTTTGCAAGATTTGCAAGGGCCTAAGCTTCGTATAGGCAAAGTCGATGGCGAAATCAACTTGGTTCCCGGAGCAGAATTGATCGTTACCACCGAAGAATGCATATGCACCGCTGAACGTCTGTTTGTTAGTTACAAACGATTGGCCCTAGATGCGAAGCCAGGAGAACACATTCTGTTGAACGACGGCAAATCGGCACTAGAAATCACCGACATTCTCAGCGATACAGAATTGAAAGCCAAGGTCACCGTGGGTGGTATTTTGACTTCCAACAAAGGCTTCAACTTACCCAATACGGCCTTGAACATTCCGAGCATGACTGAGAAAGATTTGGAAGATCTTCATTATGGTCTCGAATTGGGCGTGGATTGGGTTGCCTTAAGTTTTGTTCGAAAAGCCGAAGACATCATTGCACTCAAGGAAATCATTCGAAGCAAGGGTAGCCACGCCAAAGTGATTGCTAAAATTGAGAAACCGGAAGCGGTAAGCAACCTAGACGATATTATCAAAGTAACAGATGGCGTCATGGTAGCTCGCGGCGATTTAGGCGTTGAGATACCTCTGCAACGAGTTCCCTTGATCCAAAAGTCTATTGTAGAGAAGTGCTTACAATCGGCAAAGCCCGTAATCATAGCCACCCAAATGATGGAAAGCATGATCACCGACAGCATGCCTACCCGTGCCGAGATTACGGACGTCGCCAATGCCGTTCTGGATGGCGCTGATGCCGTAATGCTCTCTGCCGAAACTTCGGTTGGCAAATACCCCGAGCGCGTTATCGAAGTAATGGGTAAAATCATTTCGGACATAGAATCTGACCGCCGTGCCTATTATAAAGGAGAAAAGCCCACTTCAGATTCTCCCTCATTTGTGAGCGATGAAGTTTGCTTTACCGCTGTAAAAATGAGCGATCACCTTAGAGCCAAAGCCATCGTAGCCATGACCAAAAGTGGTTTCACTGCTTTCAAGGTAGCGAGTTATCGCCCAGAAGCCCCTATTTACATTTTTACCAATAACCGCAGCCTCATGTCTGTTTTGAGTTTGGTATGGGGGGTTCGCGTACTCTATTACGATAAATTTGAATCAACCGATCAAACCTTTGATGATGTCAGTGAAATCCTCAAAGAGCAATCGTTGGTAAAACCCGGTGAATACATCATTCACACCGCTAGTATGCCCTTGCACCGCAAGCAGCGCACAAATGCCATCAAGGTATCACGGGTGGAATAATTCCGACATCGTACCTTTGTACTATGGAGGATGCCATTGTCAACCGAGTAGCTGCAAGCGGGCTAATCACATTCAATTTGGAACAGCATTTCCCAGAAGGGGAACGCAAAGCGGTAGACATTAGCCAAGGCTTATTCAAAGGCTTGGTCCTGAAGGAAAAAGAATTTCGTTCCTGGATCAAAGAACTGGATATTAACTCCTATTCTGATGCTCATGTCGCCGTCTATTGCAGCAGCGATGCCATCGTACCCACTTGGGCCTATATGTTGGTATCGGCCAAATTGACACCCGTAGCCAAAACTCTGGTTTTTGGAACCTTGGATACCCTAGACACCGTCTTGTGGGAAAAGGCCCTATCAACCTTAGACATTGAGGCATACAGAGACCAGAAAATGGTCATCAAAGGCTGCGGAGACTTACCTGTTGGCCCTGCCGCCTATTCGGCCATCACGCGATTGTTAACCCCGGTTGTCAAAAGCATCATGTACGGAGAACCCTGCAGCACAGTTCCCGTTTTCAAAAAAAAATAAGCGCATGCGAATCGCCATTCTTGCCTTTCTAACTTCTGTTATGAGCCTTTCCGCCAAAGCAGCTCAATATGAGCTGAACATTCGATTTTCCCAGCACGCCCAACACATGGTCGATGTGGAGTTGAGTTTTGACCAAACACAAAAACAAGCCAGTGTCATCAGTATGCCGGTTTGGACCCCTGGGAGTTATCTGCTGCGCGAATTTGCTAAAAGCGTCGAAGGTGTACAGTGGAGCATCGATGGCCAACAATGGAACAAGGCCTTAAAAACATCCAAGCACAGTTGGTCTATTCCTGCACCAAAAGGCAGTCGGGTCCAAGTCAAGTACCAAGTCTACGCCCGAGAATTATCGGTTCGAACTTCTTATGTAGATGCCGATCAGGCTTTGTTGAACATGGCCTCCATCGCGATGTTTCTTCAACACGCCCCTCAAGCAGCCGGTCAGATCCATCTTCACCTTCCCGAAGCATGGACACGCACTTCTACGGCTTTAACACCCCTGCCCACAGGGCCTGAAACAAGCAGCCGCGTGCACAGTTTTCAATTTGAGAGCTTCGACCAATTGGTAGATTGCCCCATACAAATAGGTCGCCATGACGAGTTCTCATTCGAGGTTCGAGGAATCCCGCACCGAGTAGCCATGGTAGGCCAACACAATGCCGATCTAGAACAGTTGGCCATCGATATGCAGAGAATTTGCGAAACCATGACCGCTGTCATTGATGAGCATCCTTGTCAAGATTATTTGTTCATTGTGCAGCACGTAGCCAGTGGTGGTGGGGGCTTGGAACACGCCAATTCTACTTGCCTGATGATGCAGAACGATGGGTACACAGATGCAGACCGCTACAAGCGCTTTTTAGGCTTGGTCGCCCATGAATATTTCCACCTTTGGAACGTCAAACGCATTCGCCCCATTGAATTAGGCCCCTTTGATTACCTACAAGAAAATTACACCGATCTGTTGTGGGTAGCCGAAGGCATCACCTCCTATTACGACGAGTTAGCCTTGGTTCGCGCTGGATATGTAGATGCCCAGACTTTTCTAAATACCCTATCCAACTATATCGATGCGGTAGAAAATCGCCCAGGGTCTTATGTTCACAGCCTAGCCGAAGTAAGCCGAGAAGCCTGGATTCGGGAATATCGCCCAAACGAGAATAGCGCCAATACTTCTGTGAGTTATTACAGCAAAGGATTGGTTGTAGCGGCCTATTTGGATGCTGAAATTCGAAGCAAAAGCGCAGGGGCATCCAGCCTAGACTCCTTGATGCGCTATTTATACCAATCCTATTATTTGGATAAATCCCGCGGATTCACTCCCCAAGAATTTGAAGAGGCGGTCATCTATGTGTCAGGAGGCCAAGCGGAGCATTGGAAGTCCTTTTTTAACCATTGTTTATGGGGAACCGAATCCGTGAGCTCGGCTTACTCTTTTGAATCAATGGGCATCACTCAATCCCAAACATCGGTGGCAGACCCTAGTTTGGGAATTTCATGGGCCCGGGACAAAAAGCCGTTAGAGGTTTCCACCGTCAAAAGAGGCTCAACTGCCTTTGAATTGGGGCTAAATGTAGGGGATCAAGTCTTGCAGGCGCAGTGTGCATTGTCCACCTACAAAGAGGGTGAAGATTGGTCGGAATTCTCAAAAGATTGCACAGAACCTGGGACCCCGGTCACCTTTACCATCATTCGCCACGGTGAATCACGAACACTCAATGGGTTAAGCATGGGGGATGCCTTGCAAAAGACCCAATTAACCTTATCCAATAACTGGGAGGACAATCGTTTGCTCACCCAGTGGCTGAATCCATAATTCATGACTACCATTAGTTACGAAACTTTTCCCGCAGAGCGGTTGAAACAATTTGTTCAAGCTGTATTTGAGCAACAAGGCTTTTCTACGGAACACGCCCATACTTGCGCCGAAGTTTTGGTCTCAGCTGATGCTCGGGGCATCGACAGCCATGGCGTTGCCCGGCTCTCTGGCTATGTAAGACTGATTGAAAAAGGCCGCATCAATCCCAGACCCCAAATGCAATTTTCGCAGCAGAGAAAAGCAGTGGCCCAGTTGAATGCCGACGGAGCCATTGGTCTTGTTTCTGCGCCTCTAGCCATGCAAAGAGCCATTGAAATCACGCAAGATTTGGGTTCGGGATGGTGTGGCATTCACAACTCCAATCATTTTGGCATCGCCGGGTACCACGCATTAATGGCCGTTGAGCACGACTTTATTGGAATGGCCATGACCAATGCGAGTCCCCTTGTGACACCCGCACGAGGCAAAGAGCGAATGTTGGGAACAAACCCGATAGCCGTGGCTATACCCGCTGGCGAAGAGCCCCCATTTGTTTTGGATATGGCAACCTCGGCTGCTGCGAATGGTAAACTGGAAATTGCCCAACGCCATGCAAAACCCATCCCTGAAGGGTGGGTTATGAATGCCGATGGAACCAGCAGCAAAGACCCAATGGCGCTCAAAGATGGCGGCGTACTTCTTGGACTCGGCAGTGATGCAGAACATGGCTATCACAAGGGCTATGGATTAGGGGCTTGGGTCGACATTTTCTCAGGAGTATTAAACGGCGGAAGTTTTGGCCCCTGGGCACCTCCATTTGTCGCCTTCTTAGACCCTGTTGAAAACCAACCAGGCAAAGGTTTAGGCCATTTTGTCGGTTGTTGGGACCCGGCTGCATTCCGTGATATCGACGCCTTCAAATCGGCCATGGATATCTGGATTCAGCGTTTCAGAGCTAGCACTCCCATCGACCCGCATCAACCCGTTTTGGTACCCGGCGACCCCGAGAGAGCCTTGGAAAATGAGCGTATTCACACAGGAATTCCCTTGGTATCGCCAGTGGTTTCAGATCTAGAAAAATTGGGAACTCAATTGGGTATTAGTCTCTAACCATGAACAAGCAGCAAAAGGCAAAACTGATCGTAGGATTGGCATTTATTGCCCTTTTCACGGGGTTATCTATTTGGGCCCATTTCAGCATACTGAAACCCATTCAAGAGCAGCGAGAAAAACGAGAAGGCAAGCACACTTTGAAAAGGGGTTACAAAACCCAATACAACCCTGACTTCATTGATTCGGTCATAGAAGCCAAACAATCTCAGAAAGCCTTAGACTAGGAATTCGGACATCAAAGACCGCATTTTAGGCTCATTATCCAATTCATTTTCGAGGCCTTCTTGGATAATGTGGGTCAGTAAGGCATCATTAATGCTACCCATTCTCAAAGCCTCAGCATAATCTTCATTGGAGAAGGTTACGCGCTCATATTGGCTTTTGAAAGTATCGGGATATCGCTCAGAAAGGGCATGTTCGATTTTCTTTTTGTGTAAAAAACTAGGCTGCCCCACCAGATCACGCATCTCAATGAAATTCTGAATGGCCAACGAAGCAATGGCATCGGCATTGGGCTTGCGCTTTTCTTGATACTCGGCCAAACTCTGACCCCAGTCACCCCCAAAGGCTTCCAAACAATCGTCCAAAACCACACAGTCTTCAAAGGAACAGTTCATGCCCTGACCATAAAAGGGAACTACGGCATGAGCAGAATCACCCATCAAGGCTGCCTTTCCTTTTACCCAAGGATAACAGCGCAGGGTAACCAGCGAACCGGTAGGATTTTGGAAGAAATCATCCACCAAATTGGGCATCATGGGAATGGCATCCGGAAACTCCGCTTCAAATAGTGCCATGACCTTTTCGGGGCTGTCAAGCGATTGAATGGTCTGCTCATCCATGAATAAGGTACAGGTGAAGTTACCTCCTGGGTTGGGAAGGGCAATCATCATAAAACTCGCTCTTGGCCATATGTGCAAGGCCTCTTCTACCATTTGAAACTGGCCGTTGACACCGGGCACTATTTCCAATTCTTTGTACCCATGTGACTCGTAACTCTGGGAATAATTGAATCCCGAAGTACGCATCATGGCATCCCGTACGGCTGAAAAGGCCCCATCTGTTGCCAATACGATATCGGCCTTATCGGTAAATTCGAAACCGTCTGAATCTATGTAACGAGTTTCACCGGTTTGAAAATTGCAATGGGTGCAACGCGTTTCAAACTGCATGTGAATATTGGGAAACTCATCGGCCAATTGCAACAAGCGAATATTCAACTCCCCTCTTGAAACGGAATAAATCGCTTGATCGGCATGCCCGTAAGGCTGATAATTCAAATTCCCCATGCGGTCGTGCATCTGTCGACCCTTCATGGGAATGGCAATTTTCAAAATGTCGTCCACCAAGCCAACTCGACTCAGGGCGTTGATACCCCTGGTTGACAAAGCCAAATTGATGCTTCGACCACCTTCGTATTTACCGCCACGCATATCAGCACGGCGCTCAAATACATGCACATCATAACCCCGCTTGGCCAAATAGATGGACATGAGACTGCCTGCCAATCCGCCGCCAACCAAAGTGATTTTTTCTGCCATGTCACAAATTTAAGACTACAAAAGCCCGAAAGCCTGATAAAAATCAGTCAACTTTGCCCTAGATGCACGTTTTTCGAATTCCCAATTGGATTCAGGCCCTATTTCCCCAAGCGATTTGGAGACTGCCCAACCCAAGGGCCTGCGTGTACCTCACCTTTGACGATGGCCCGCACGCCAAAATCACCCCATGGGTATTGCAGCAATTGGATCAACACCAAGCGAAAGCCCATTTTTTTGTTGTCGGCAACAATGCCCAGCAACACCCTGAATTGTGTCAAGACATTTTGACCAAGGGGCATGGATTAGGAAGCCATACCTATCATCACCGCAATGGTTGGAAAACCCCGTCGAAGTCCTTCTACCAAGACATAACAGACGGGTATCATTCACATCCGCAAATGGGACGGTACTTTCGACCTCCTCATGGGCGAATCAAGCCTAGCCAAGTTCGCTGGCTGCATCAAAATGGCTTTAAACTGGTGATGTGGGATTTGCTCAGCGGAGATTACAATCCCAACTTGTCGTCTGATCGCATTTTATCTCAATTGAAGCGTAAAACGCGCAACGGCAGTTTGGTGGTTTTCCACGATAGCAGCAAGGCCGAAACCCATTTGCGCGAAGTCCTACCCGCATACCTAACTTGGCTAACCCAACAGGGCTATGCCTGCTTGAAGATTCCTCATGAGCCTATTTGAACCACTGCCAGCCTTGCTTTTGATTCCCTTAGTGGCCTACATCACTTTGCAGATGTGGCAATCAGGAATTCTGCTGCGCTACAAGCACCAATACCAGCCCGAACCAGCTGTGTGGCCGCGCATTTCCATTTGGATTGCCGCTCGCAACGAAGAGGAAAACATAGAGGCTTGTTTGCGAGCCCTTCAAGCCATGAATTACCCGGCCGAGGCCGTCCAAATTTTGGTTGGCAACGATCAGAGCACAGATCGAACCGGTGAAATTGTGCGGAACTTAGCTCTGGAAGACCCCCGCATTCAGCTCGTTGAGATCGAAGACCGCAGAGATGGGCTCAAAGCCAAGGCTCGGGTCATGGCGCAACTGGACGAACATGCCCAAGGTGAATTCTATTTGATCACAGACGCTGATGTATGCGTAGCACCCACATGGGCCAAAGCCCTCTTGAGAAGTTTCAAACCCGAAACGGGAGTGGTCAGCGGCACGACGGTAGTCAAAGGCCAAGACACCAATGCCGCCTTGCAAGGGTTAGACTGGTGCTATTTCATGGGCATGCTGAACACCATCAGCTATTCAGGAGTACCGGCAACGGCCGTTGGAAACAACATGGCCATTCGAAAAGAGGCCTATTGGCAAACAGGCGGTTACCGAAGCATACAGTTCAGCATCACAGAAGACTACAAATTGTACAGCGAAGTCTGCCAATACGGATGGAAGTGGGACAACATCATGCAGAGGGAAGTTCTGGCCACCTCGACCGAGATCAAAGGCTTCATTCCTCTGTTGCATCAACGAAAGCGATGGTTGTCTGGTGGGCGCGAATTGCCCTGGTATTGGTGGGTACTTTTCGGGGTTTTCGCTGCTTTTTATTTTGCCTTACCTGTCCTCCTATTCGTAGACTTCGCCCTAGCTCTATTCGTTTTGTTCATCAAGTGGAGTTTGCAGTCTTGGCAAATTCGGCGAATACACGACCTATTGGGGGAATCCAAGCCCCGTTTGGGCGCATTATTGGCGTACGAACCTTACCTCTGGTCGCTAACCATCAGCACAGCCATTTTCTTTGTACTTCCCATAAAAACCAACTGGAAATCGCGCCGATACTGAGCTTATTTAGAATTTTTCCATTCTTTATTTGTATTCTTTCTAAATAAGAATTAGTTTTGCGCCACCATGCGCCGCATTTTCCTCATTGTTTTGAATATATCCCTGCTGCAAACTGATACATTCGCCCAGCTTGACAGCAACCAACACCTAGAGTATTTGCAAGAAATCAACCTTGTTGGACGCAACAACAAAGGGGAACACCATTTTCTGCCCGAAATAGTTGGCACGCAGATTCAAGCTGGCAAGAAAAATAGCTTGATTGTTATCGACAAGGTCAATGCTGTAGTAGCCAACAATTCCATGCGCCAAATCTTAGCCAAAGTGCCCGGCCTACACATTTGGGAAAGCGATGGAAGTGGCATTCAGGTTGGCATTGCCCACCGAGGCCTATCGCCCAACAGAAGTTGGGAATTTAACGTTCGACAAAACGGAATGGACATTGCTGCTGACCCTTATGGGTACCCCGAAGCCTATTACAATCCTCAGATGCAATCGGTTCAGCGCATTCAAATCATAAAAGGCGCAGGAGCGTTGCAATATGGACCCCAATTTGGCGGTTTGATCAACTACGTCATGAAAGATGGAAGTGACATTCATCAACCATTAGCCATTCAAAGCGAACAAACGCTGGGTAGTTTTGGCCTAAACAACCAATACATAGCCCTTGGAGGTCAAAAGGGGCAGTTGCATTACTATGCCTTCTACGATGCCCGCCGCGGAGATGGATTTCGAAAAAACAGCCTTTACAATACCCAAACGGCCATGGCATCCCTCAACTGGAGCCCTAGTACCAAATGGAAAATGGGGGTCGAAGTCATGCAGTTTGACATGCTATCCCAACAGCCGGGCGGCCTATTGGACAGCCTATTGTTTGTAGATCCAAGAGAAAGTTTGAGAGCTAGAAATTGGTTTTCTACCTCTTGGAAAACCGCCCAGTTCAAAACCACTTTTACCCTGAACAAAAACACCCAAATTCAAGGCTCTTTTTTCGGAATGGACGCCTACCGAAAAAGCGTTGGATTTTTAAACCCCATTACGACTCCTGACCCTGGATCAGATGCCGCTCGGGAAGCCGCCACCGACCGCTATCGAAACTACGGCACGGAATGGACATTGCTTCACCGATACACCCTTGGAGGCAACATCCAGTCCCTGAGCGCTGGAATTCGCTATTTCAATGGCCGCACCGATCGCAGGCAGAAGGGATCAATTACCAGCGGCACTGGAGCCAACTTCGACCCTATCGATCCCTACCCCGTTCAATTGACCTTTTCCACTCAAAACCGAGCGGCATTTCTTCAACAACTGTGCAAAATCAGCCCCCGATTATCTGTAATACCCGGTTTTCGTTGGGAGCAAATTCAATCGATAGCCACCGGTCAAATGGGTTGGTTATCAGATGGCAATCCCAAATGGATTGGACAAAGTGAGCAGATTCGCCAATTCCTGTTAGGGGCCATTTCTGCCGAGTACCACCTGAACCGCAACACGGAGATATATTTCAATTACAGCCAGGCCTACCGACCTGTCTTATTCTCAGATATGATCAACAATCCGGGCACTGTACTGGTTGATCCCAATATCAAAGACGCAAAAGGCACCAATTCTGATTTAGGCATACGCAGCAACTTTAGTTCTTTCTTGCAATTCGACTTCAGTCTATTTTCCCTTCAGTACAACAATCGAATTGGTTCCATTAGCCAGTTGGATAGTGTGGGAAATACATACACGTTCAAAACCAATGTGGGCAACAGTCATTCGAGCGGCTTAGAAGCCATGGTCCAATTCGATGCCATGGAAGCATGGAAATCAAATTCTAGCCTGCAATTGCCGCTATTTGTGAGCTACGCCTATACCCAAGCCTTGTATGGTGATTATCGATACACCGTAAAAGCGGGCTCCGAAATTCAAGAACGCAATTTGAATGGAAATCGAGTAGAAAATGCGCCGAAACACATAGTAAGAACCGGATTGCAAACCGAATGGCTGTCTATTTCTGAGCGAATCAAGAAAATTCAAATGGGTCTGCAATTTTCGTATGTTTCGTCAGTGTATTCAGACGCTAACAACACGGAAACCCCTGCTAGCAACTCCCAAAATGGTTTAATCCCCTCTTATGGAATTTGGGATTGGAACGCTCAAGTACAATTCCGCAATGGCTCCTACATCAAAGCTTCGATAAACAATTTGAGCAACGAGGTTTATTTCACTCGCCGCGCCGGTGGGTATCCCGGTCCAGGGGCCTTGCCCGCAGATGGACGCAGCCTTTTGGTATCGATTGGAGTGCAATTATAAGGGCAGCGATTTCACAGCGATACACCCGAAGAATTGGGGATTAATCGACCATAAACAATGGTCTTTGGGTTGTAATTTGCTCCCATGAATCTCTTGCAGGATGATTACAACACCCAGCGGCATTCCTTGGTCAATTCTGAGCTAGGACGCAATGTCCAAGAATACCTGGAACACATTCAGGGAATAAGCGACAAAACGGAACGTAGCAAATGGGCCAGCCAATTGGTACAAATCATCGCCCACTTAAATCCAGAACTCAAGAAGCAAAACAACTTCGAGGAAAAGATTTGGGGCCATTTGTACCAAATCACAGATTATTCATTGGATGTTGACTGCCCCTACCCTTTGCCTACTCGAGAGCAACACCAAGCCAAACCCACACATTTAGGCTACAACACTCAAGGCATTCGATTTCGTTTTTATGGACGCAACCTGCAATTGATGATTGATCGCGTATGCGAAATGGAAGACGGCGATCTCAAACAAGACACCGTCAACATGATTGCCAGTTTCATGTTCAATAGCTGCAAGATGTGGAACAACGAAAATCTGTCAAACGAAGTCATCGCTGATCACCTAAAAATTCTCTCTAACAACAAACTGGTGTTGGCCGGAGACGATTTGGTCGTTTCCCAAGATAAAACCATTAAACCCATGCGCACTCCCATTCAAAGCATGGACCCCAGAAAGAACTTCAACAAGAACAAAAAGAAAAAATTCGGCAACAAACCTCGCCGCTACTGATATGGCTCAATTTGAAATCGAAGGAGGTTATCAACTCCAAGGTGAACTCACACCCCAAGGAGCAAAAAACGAAGCTCTGCAAATTCTGTGTGCGGTACTGCTGACCGATGGCGTATGCGAGATTGAAAACATCCCCGAAATCAGGGATGTTCTCAAGCTGATTGAACTGCTACAGAAATTGGGCGTCAAGTGCACTCGTTTGGCCAGAGGCCACTATCAGTTTCAAGCCGATGCTGTAGACTTGGATTTCTTGGAAAGCCCAGAATTCAAAAAACTGGGGGCAGCCTTAAGAGGCTCCATCATGATTGTAGGCCCCTTATTGGCACGCTTTGGTCGTGGATTCATTCCCAGCCCTGGAGGAGATAAGATAGGCCGTCGTCGATTGGACACCCACTTTGATGGCTTTATTGCCCTAGGTGCTGAATTTCAATACTTGCCTGAAGAAAGCTTCTACAAAGTCCACTCCCCCAAACTCAAAGGAGCGTTCATGCATTTGGACGAGGCTTCTGTGACAGGAACCGCCAACATCGTGATGGCGGCTGTTTTGGCACAAGGCACTACGACCATTTACAACGCAGCCTGCGAACCCTATGTTCAACAGACCTGCCGCATGTTACAAAATATGGGTGCCGACATTCAAGGCATAGGCTCCAACCAACTCACCATCAAAGGGGTAGACAAGCTCCATGGCACCCAGCATCGCTGTTTGCCTGACATGATTGAAATTGGTTCATTTATAGGCATGGCGGCTATTACCCAATCAGACATCACTTTAAAAAATTGCCGCATTGACCAATTGGGAATCATTCCGCGCACTTTCAAAAGGTTGGGCGTGAATATGGAATTCAGCGGCGATGACATTCGCATATTTGGCAACGACCACTACGAAATTGACAGCTTCATAGATGGTTCCATTTTAACGGTAGCCGATCAAATTTGGCCCGGCTTCACCCCTGATTTAATATCGATTGCCTTGGTCACCGCTATACAAGCAAGAGGAACCGTATTGATTCATCAAAAAATGTTCGAAAGCCGCTTGTTCTTTGTTGACAACCTGATCGACATGGGGGCTCAAATCATTTTGTGCGACCCACACAGAGCGACAGTTATTGGCTTGGATCGAAAAACCAAACTCAAAGGCATTACCATGTCTTCTCCTGATATTCGAGCGGGTGTAGCCTTGTTGATTGCAGCCATGAGCGCCAAAGGCAAGAGCACCATTAAGAATATTGAGCAAATTGACCGCGGATACGAACGCATCGAAGAGCGACTCAACCCGCTTGGCGCTCGAATCGTTCGCGTTGATTAATCCCAAAGATGGGCTTGTTTAGATGCTCCATTAAGCATGCCATTATTCTTCACATTGAACAAAATTGATGTGGCGAACTACGGCATGTTCCAAGGTGTACATTTCTAAGCAAAGGGTACGTTTTCGATGACTCCACTCAGGATCAACTATAAAATCTTCACAATTTTGGCGCAGAATCCTCAGGTAATGCCTGAGCCTCGAATGGGCATTATTTAAGGCTGACTTCGATGGTGCTCCTTGAATCATGAGCCTATGTATTTTAGACAAGTCTGATGAAAACTGAACCAGAACCGACTCCATATCATTGCATTCCAAGCAAACGGGTATGCGCTCCATTTTCAAAGCCACTTTTGCCCTCTCTACAGACTGGAGAATTGGGATATAATACTCATCCAACCAATGGCTAATAGTAGTAAATGGTGATATGGAATCGGCCTGACTCAACTTGTCGCTAAACAAAGGCAAGTTGCAGCCATATAATCCCCCAATCACTGATTGTGATGAGGGCAAAACATGATTTTAATCAGTTTTTCTTATCGGGTTCGCCAAGTTTCCAACCAAGGCTAATTCCAGCATAAAGATCCAAGTCGCTCTTTTTGCTTTGGAACAAGGAACTGAACAATTTGTCAGAACCCAACCAAACTGGGCCCACTCTCAGGAAGGCACCGGCACCAAAGTCACGATAGCCCGCTTGAAGGGCCAAAGGTGTTCCCACTTCCACCCATTTGCTCTCGAAACGCGGCACTACGCGAACAGACGAAAGTGCCAAGGCTTGGTTATTGTGTTTCCATTGAAGACCCAACTGCAACCAGCGATTGAAACGGTAGTTGCCTTGCAGCACCCAAGTGGCCGGCAGTCGAACCGATCGATTCTGAGCCGATTTGGAATAGTTCAATTCCGATTGGGCAAACGACTCCAAGGTAGTAAAAAGAGCATTTTGACCTTGAGCCAAGGCCGCCCAAACGGCGGTATCCCAGACAAGGGTTTTGGGTTGATCGTTGTAAATATTGACGCTTGTCAATTCACTTCCATAGCGAATTCCTCCTATGTCTAAGAGCGAAAAAGCCAACTGAGCTCGATAGGGATTGGCACCAAAACTAGGCTTTCCATCCAACATGGCTTTCCATTTGGCATCGCCCATTCTACCAAACTCCAGCACTGTACCCAAATCGAAGCCCACTCCAAGGCCAGAAATGGAGCCCAAACTGGGGCGCGCCCCACTGAGTATGGACCCCGTTAAGGCTTGTATTGCTCGGGGTGAAGAGTACGACCACTGCATGTCGCTGTTGAATACCGTAATGGAGTCCTGACCATAAAACTTAAAACTAGTTCCCGCGCTTTTCGCCTCAACATAGCCTAGACCCATATACAACTTGGCGGTTGCACCCAATCGAATTCGCAAGGAACTGTTACTCACAGGTACCGCCGCTAAAGAACCGGCCCACTCCTGCCAAGCACTCGACTGCAAATGAAAAGCTGAACCTAAATGCACACCCGAGGCTTGGGTTTGACCCGACCCCGCCGTTTCTGCCCACTTCAGCAAGGACGGATCGGCCTCCAATACTTGCAGGTAGGATTTCGTACGCGTTTGAGTGGACCAAGCCAATCGAGTGCCCAATTGTTTAGCAAAAGCTGGACCTCTAACTTCTACCTGAGTCGAGAGACGAACCGAGGAGGCCCCATCGTTTCGAGTAAGCCACTCCGGCTGCCACTGAATTTTCCCGTTGCTGTTTTTATACTGAGGATCAACCGTACCTGTAAGCAATTGCCAAGGAGTAAAGGGAGCTTCCAGGGCCCAATAATCGTTATCAAATGAGGCCCCAATGGCCCCCAATTGGCTTTGCCTAGCATAAGGACTGGCTACGATCCAGCAGGGATTGGCGTACACAGCTGACAATCCCAAATACTGACTAAAATCAGCCGCAGTAAAGCTTTGTGCCCTGAGGTTAGCGGCGAACAAACCCAACAGCCAAGCGTATTTCAACATCCTCATACCCTAAGAACAAACAAAAAGGGGGCCACCATAGGCCCCCTTTTATTCAAATTTCAATTTTGGTTATTGAATGCACAAAGCAGCAGACTGACGACCAGCAGCGCTTTCCAACACAACTTGGTATACACCGCTATTCAAACCAGCCGTCTCAATGTTCAAGCCTTGAACACCGGCAGCATAGTGCTGGGCAGGGATTTGCTTCACGGTACGACCATTCATGTCCATAACACGAACAGAAACCTCAGCAGCCTGACCCAACTGGAAGGCTACGCCCACTTGAGCGTTACCGTTGCTGGGGTTAGGATACACACGAATGCCGTTTAAACCAGCCTCAGTCAATGAACCGTTGCTCAAAGTCTCAGTGGTGATGTGGGCAAAGAAGGGGAAGAAACGAGTGCTGGTAAACAAAGTACCAGGGATGTAACCACGCAAGAAACCAAACAAAGTACTTCCGTCCAATACCTCAAAGTTCGTAACAAACGAAACGTTCAAACGGTAGGGAGACGTAATAGATTGGGTATGGTCTTGCAAAGAGGCATTGCGAACACCGTACATGTTGTACTTCTTAGTCCATTCTGAACCATCATAGGCAATCAAAGTATCGCCATCCATAGGAGAAACCATGGGTTTAAACACCACGTTGAAGGCAGTAATGTTTTGTTCTACCTTAGCATCGTTGGTGCTCTTGCTTTGAATGCCCACAGGAATTTGAATACCGCGACCGAAGAAGCTAGTTTGTGCACCGTTAAAAGATACAGAGTCAGCCCAATCTTTGGTCAAGAACAAGGTATCTGTTTTGGCTGCAGAGGTATTCAACAAAGAAGAAGCCTGGTAATTTTCTTTCTTAGGACAAGCGTACAAATAACGAGTGTTAGGATCAGACTGGTAGTTGTAACCACCTACGGTCATTCCATCAATGTTGAAATACTGAATGTAAACGGTATCGACTACGTCAACCATATTGCCTCCGATTTCTACCTGGTCCAATTGACGAACGTAGAATTGAGTAAAGGCAATGGAATCAAGAGTGTAAGCCATAAAGCGGCTGAACACCTCTTCACCGGTGAAAGCGAAGTTTGAATCTTTGGGATCAAAAGAAGTACCAACACCGTGAATACCGCTCTGAATTTTTTGACCATCGGAATATACCGTGTGACCCAAGGTATCAGGAGCAATGAAACTTACGAAACCGCTCATTTGCTGACCCAACAATTCTCCCTCTTCATAGGAAGAAGTGAAATTGTACCAGTTGCTGTAGGTCTCTGCACGGCGAGTGACAGGAGTCAAACTCTTGCCCTCAACACGGTACATGCCCTTAGAGTAAATGTTGTGCTGAGCCGCAGGAACGGGTTGATTCAGCGTCTGTGCCACCCCGAGTGATGCGAAAGCAAACAAGGCAGCGGTAAGTACAGATTTTTTCATGGAATCTTGATATATAGTTTTTACAAATATACTTCTAAAAAGAGATTGTTAGCGGGTTAAGCATTTGCTGACACTTATATGTCACCCAATAAAGGACGCAGGGTAACATCTTCGATCACGGCGCTTTGATTCAATTGCCAAATTTGGCGCACTACAGCCCCAACATCACTGGCCTTCATGAATCGATCTTCAGGCAAATCAACACCGGCCCAAGAATCGGTCAAGGCCGCCCCTGGAAGCACTGAACTTACTCGAATTCCCAGGGGTCTCCCCTCCAATCTCAGTGACTCAGAGAAACCCAATAAGGCGTGTTTGGTTACGGCATAAGAGCCGCCAGCCGGATAACCCATTCGGCTAGCTGTACTGCAAATGTTTACCACATGAGCCCTTTGGCTCTGGCCCAACAATGACCACAAACGCTTGGTAATGGTATAGGCCGCTTTTACATTGACTGACCACAATTCATCGAGTTGTGACTCTGATTCTTCCATCATAGAGCCAGGTAAAAAATTCCCGGCGTTATTCACTAAAAGATCGAGGGTGGAATCCTCCTTGATTAATGATTCACAAGCGCTATCTATTTGTTCCTGACTCGACAAATCAATAGCCCTAGTTTTCACCGAAACCCCATAGGAATCGGCCAATCGAACGGCATGCCCGTTCAACAAATTTTCGTTTCGGGACCACAGAATCAAATCCATGCCTTCTAGAGCCAATGCCTCAGCTATGGCCAACCCAAGGCCTCGAGACGCACCCGTAATAAGCGCTACCATGGTTCAAAGGTAGGAATACCTCCATGGTTTGGTTTTCAGAAATCAGGAAATATCAGTGATTAGGATCAATCGTCGTCCTCGTCAACTTCTGGCTTATCGGAATTGTCCTCTTCTTCATCTGAAGACTCGACCTCAATATCGTCGTCGTCATTCTTACTCAAAGACTTTCCAATCAAATCGTCCAATTCTTCATCGGAGAGCGATTGTTGCTGTGACACGCTCAACTTCACCAAGTATATTCGGTCATCTGTCTCCAACATAACAGCCGTCACTGTCTCCCCTTTTGCATTCGGGAAACGCACGGTTTGACCCGCAACTCCATAGGGATAGGTTTCGTTAAATAACTCAAGCAAATCTGGGCTCAGCTTGCTGTAATCGATGACTGCTTTCAACTTTGCCATGGCTGTATTTCAGGGCGCTAAATTATATCGGGAAACGAATACGAAAATCGCGTGATTCTCCACACAGATATCAACAGGCTCGCCCAAAAATTATCGACCTTTGAAGGCCCAAATTTGCAACATTGACAAGCATCTCCGATATACAGCCCCTTTTGACATTATGCCCGGAATTGTGCCTTTACATGCCCGAACAGCATCTATTGGTCATCGGTGACGTTCACATTGGGCGTGTACAGCACTTGCGAAAAAACGGATTAGCCATTCCTAGCGCGGCGGCTCAAAAAGATTTGGATGCGCTAACTCAGGTCTTAAAAACCTACCAACCTCAACAGTGCCTATTCCTAGGAGATCTTTTTCATAGTCTTCCCAATTCGGAATGGCCTAAACTGTTCCAGACGCTCGAAGAATTTAGCCAAGTCGAATTTCGATTGATCATTGGCAATCATGACCGATTCGCCCTTCATCACATGCCTTCCAATTGGAGCTTGCACGCCTATTGGGAATTAGAGGGCATTCGATTTTGCCACGAACCCACTGGCAAACCAGGATTTGAAATTTGCGGGCACTTGCACCCGGTCTATTCGTTGCGCGGAAAAGGTCGTCAATCGCTTCGTTTGCCCTGTTTTTGGCTGAACAAGCAACGACTCGTTCTACCCGCTTTTAGCTCTCTAGC
>JBJOHK010000070.1:0-5444 GCA_046047755.1 Bacteroidota bacterium
CAAGCCCAGTTTATTCCAAGCGACCAAGGTCTGATATTTCACATCAAAGCCGATCGCTTTTTGAGAAACATGGTACGAGCCATCGTCGGCACCCTGATAGAAGTGGGCCAAGGAAAAATCGAGGCTGACAGCATGCCGATCATTCTAGCCGCCTCTCAGCGAGGCGAAGCGGGAAACAGCGTTCCCGCGAATGGCCTTGCCCTCACTCACTTGATCTATTAAAGGCCCCCAAACTTAAGCCCCCAGCGCCTACCCAACCCTCTTTTAATCGCCAATGCGGCGCAAGAATCGCTCAACGTTGCGCTCGGTGGTCGGACGGATGTAGAAGTTGTCAGCCTTGATTTTGTCAGCTGTTTCAGCCAACAACATCTTCATGTCTGCGTTGTTGCAATACACATAAGCAATGGTTTTGGTGAGGTTCACATAGAAGAACTCTCCCGAACCCAGATCCATGTACAGATGCAAGTTTTCGCCACTGCGTTTGTGCTCCAACATCATGGTCATATTGATGCGTTTGCCCACAGACTGACCACCCATAGCGGCCAAGGTCACATCATCGCTGCACCACATGCCGCGCATGCGAGAATCCCATCTGAAATCGGCATCACTGATCACAAAAGTGTATTCCAACTCATCTTTACAGACCAAGGTGCCGTCAAAATCCAATCGTTCAATGGCGGCTTTTACCGATTTTGGATTTTCCATCATTTCCATCAGGTCAGCCTTGAACGCAGGGTTATTCATATTGGCCCCTTTCAGAGAATTCGTCTCCATGAGCTTCAACAACCCGGCCATGTAATCCTTGTGCATAGGGAAGTTGAGCATCAAACTCATATTGAAGCTGAAACTCGAATCGCCGGCTTTCAAATCAGCCACGCCCGCATTGACCATCTGGACATTTTCAGTCTCCAAACCAAACTCAAGAGGCCCCTCAGCATGGATGCTGTGGTTGGATTCATTGAACTGAATGAAAGAGCCTTTAGCCGCGCCCATTCTCAAACGAGCCGAATCTCCAATCATGAAACTAGTGGTAGCATCGTCCCAGTACAGAATACCCGTATCGCTGGTAATGGCTGGATCGCTATAACGGCGCTTCCAAGAGAACATCAAGGGGTACACATGACTCGAATCACTGGCCAAAAACAAGCCAACATATTGCTTTTTATTGAGTTTATCACGGGGGTCATACAGGGGAATGACCACATCTTTTGGATTCACACGACCGTTGAACTTCAACCATTCGCTGGGGAATACATTCTCAAAGGTGTGCATGGGCTTAACATAACCCGTGAAGCGAATCAAGGGCTCTACTGAAATCACTTGCGCAAAGCCTTTGTACCCAATTTTGGTATCGAGGGTAAAGCCCCTGTCGTCTTGAATATAGCCTACCGCTTCTACCTGCTTGTCTCGGTTAACGATGACAGAATCCAAGAAGAATTCCTGCTTATCCCCTTTTTTATTGACATATTCATAGAAGGCCTTGCCGCGAATCTTATACCGGCCGTAAATCTTCAAATGCGCTTTATAGATGTTGTGCACCTTGCTTTGTCGAGTGGCCAAAATTCGAGCGCTGTCTACCTCGTCAATATCAGCCTTAGCCCGCACAGTCAGCTTCCCATCGGCCAAAAACAAGCGAGAATCAGCAATGTCAATGTGCGGAATGGTCTCAATTTTCAAGGTATAATCGGTAAGGCTGTAGGTTGCCTTTTTGGATTCAAAACGAAGGCTGTCCTGAGTGGGATTGGTGGAAACAAACTCAGGTCCAGGCTCCAGTTGACCCGTCTCTATGTTCGGGCGAACGCCTTTGAACGTGGGCCCCAAACGGGCATCAATTGTTTTCTTGTTCATGTCCCATACGTAATCACTGAGATTGGTCTTGAACATGTTATACGTGAAATCAGTATAGGCGTTGGGCAAGTTCGAGCTGAAGGTACCCATGCGGGTACTGAAATCCATCGTGCCCTTGATGTTACTGGTATTGAATACAATCTGGCTAGAATCGGCTGCATAAATAGCCAAAGAGGCTTCGGCCGCCGTGCTCTTCATAGGGCCGAATACCATTTCTTTAGAAGCGAAGGTGGCGGCATCCCATTGCAACAAACCGTTGCCTTTCACATTGACCGGGCTTTGGGTCAGCGTTCCCTTGAAATCATGACCCACTGAGAAGACCTTATGAGGAATGCTTTGGCTGGTCACTGCATATTGATCTTCGTAGGGCTTCCACTTCATGGCCGAACGCAAAGCCTGTATCTCTGGGTATTTACCGCTCTGGGCCAAGTCGTAGGTATTCAATTCCCCGCTGGCCTCATCCAGTAGGAACAGGGTCCGATCAAAGGTGCTGCGGCTGGTTTGGTAATCGATGTGTCCGGCATCCCCGAAGAAGCCCACTTGCGATAGATTCATGGTGAATTCGCCCTTGCCTTTGCCGCGGTACAAGGGGTAGCCCCCTGTGGGAGTGCGGGTCACAAAACCCAATGAGTAATCAGGCTGAATGGTTACATAATGGCGAAAATCAGGAACAATCCCCCCGCTGTAGAACATACCATCAAAACGCAAACCGTCAATGGTAAAATTGTCCAAACTGTCAATCGTGAAAGGATCTACGGTAAACTTAAACTGATCAGCCAAGTAGGCCCCGTTGTGGTTGTAAGGCTGATTGTACAGAATGTCTCCCCCCTTTTTAGAAACGAAAATGGGATATTCTGGATAATCGACCAGACCTGATTTATTGGTAGGTTTATCGATGTACAGGGTACCGTAAATGTTACTCAATACCGAGCGAATGGGTACCAAACGCTTGGTTTCCTTGTCGGGGAAATACATGCGCATGGAGTCAATATTGGGCAGGTCTACTTCGAATCGATCATAATTGAAGGCGAATCCCTTACCGTAAAAGTCAAATCGACCCGCTCTTACCATTCCGCCAAAACGCATGGTTCGATTCTTTTCCAAAACCACCTGCTGTTCAGTGGGCAGAACAACGACATTCTGTGAGTCAGAAAAGTAAAACTTTTGAACCCCCTCAATGTTCATCTCATAACTGAGAAGATTGAGGGTAGCATTTGGGCGACCGGCAATGACACTCGAAAGGCGAATTACATCGTAATCGCGCAATTTTTGGTGTGATTGCACCCATTTGAACAAGCGCATTTCAATGGTTGCACTATCCACTTCAGGGTGGTAAGTTATGAAACCCTTGTCGTGCAAATCAATGAAAGGAGACTCCAAGTGTTTGGCTTCGGTGCCTAAAAAAGCCGCGTAATCGTCGAGCGCGAAATCCAAACTCTTGCTCTTGCGATTGAACTTCAGGTAGAAGGCGTAAATATCCTGCAGCGGATTGGTACGCAATGCACCCTGCTGACGCAGGTACAGTATATCCTTGAAAAAATCATTGCTCTCAAAGCGCGCTTCTCTGTCGTTATTTACGTTGTCAAAATCCACAAAAGGACCGTCAACTTTCCATCTGACCTGCTGCACATCAATGGACATGTTGTGCATGTCATCGGCGAAGGGAACTCGCTGCAATCCTTGCTCGCCGCGGTTGATGGTGAGTTGATTTTCGGAAAACAGGAAATTCACCCCTACGTTAGGGTGAAAAATCGTCTTGCCGCTATCCAAGTGAAGGGTAAATTCACAGTTGTTGGAACCCGCAATTCCGTCTTGAATTTTGAAGGAACTAGCCTTCAAGGTGACCACATCTTTGTTCTTGAATTGAACTTTGATAATCGTAGGTTTTCCATCGGTAGTTGCCGTATTGATCGCCTTGCCTTGAATGGAAAAACCGCCGACAAATGTGGAATTCTCGCCTACAATCCCCTTGATCGACAAATCATTTTGAAAAGATGTAAACTTCGGATAACCTTCTGATTGAACACGCAGAGAATCAGTGGCGGCCGAAAGTTTATCAATGAATGAACCCTGAATGGGACTTGCAAAGAAGCGCCCATAGGTGAGGCTGACGGTATCAATTCGGTAGGAGGCAATTTCAAAATCGATTTGATGGCGCCCAAAATCAACCCAAGCTTGTTCGTTCTTCAATACGCGGCTAAAATCGGCTTGCCCCTTTGTGCCACGCCATACCTTATCGCCAGGATAATAAGCCCCTGTGGCCCCTTTGACCACCATGCGATCTATGGGACCTTGGCAGATGAGGTCAACATTATTGAACCCAATGGCAATCGCCCCATTGCGGTACAAAATATCAAAATCAGCCGTATCGGCTTTCCAAGTTTTGGTACTCGAACGGTACAATACATTATTGGCAAACAAATCTTGAGACGTTTTCAGGAAGGCCAAATATTCCGTATTGCTGGAACCCAACAGGCTACCCGTTACTTGCTGCCATTGCTGGAGGTTTTTATCGGGTAATTGATGCTCAAAGAATGCCGCCAAAGAACCTAAAAAATACTGAAAATGCGGCTGTACAGACATTTCTTCGGCCAGCATTTGGTTCGAAATGTCAATGATAAACTTTTGCTGAGTAGGGGTAAATTTTCCCATCTCCCAACTCTCTTTGAAAACCCCAAAATCCTTATTCAAGGAGCGGTCTTCTGCTCGAGAAATGAAGGTCTCGAACTCGGCGATGAAAACGAGCGGGTCGCTAGAAAAACTGCGAACCTGTTGGGCATTCAACAAACTTGTTGTCACCAACAAGAACAGAAGTAAAAAGGATCTTAGCGAGTTCTTCAGCATAATTAGCGCAGCCTAGTCAAATAACGAGCCAAACGGCTCATTCTATCGAAGAGCCTTAGCGATATCGATAAAATCTCGGGCCTTCAAACTGGCTCCACCGATTAACCCGCCGTCAATATTGGCACACAGGAAAAGCTCATTGGCATTGTCGGGCTTTACACTTCCTCCGTACAATATGCTGGTATCAGCCGCGATTTCCTCTGAATACTGATTGGCCACCAATCGGCGTATGTAAGCGTGAATTTCTTCGGCTTGACTGGGAGATGCATTCAAGCCCGTACCGATGGCCCAAACGGGCTCATAGGCAATGACAACCTGAGCAAATTCTTTGCGATCCAAACCAAAAAGGCCCTCACTAATTTGCTCTTCAATAACTTTGAAATAGGACTTGTCTTCACGCTGCGACAAGGTCTCGCCTACACAATACACGACTGTTAGACCATGGCGAATGGCTGACTTTATCTTTTGAGCACAAGAAGTATTGGTTTCACCGAAATACTGTCGACGCTCGCTATGCCCTACCAAGACATATTCGACCCCAACCTTGCGCAACATAGAGGCACTCAGCTCTCCGGTGTAGGCTCCGCTTTCTTCCCAATGGCAATTTTGGGCGCCCAATCCAATGCCGGTTCCTTCCAACAAACGATTGGCCGATGGCAAAGCCAAAAAGGTGGGGAATAGAATGACTTTGCTTTGACCACGGTGTTCGTCGCGAACCATTCCGCGTATTTCAGTGATGAGCGCCTGACTCT
>JBJOHK010000071.1:0-15858 GCA_046047755.1 Bacteroidota bacterium
GCCATACGCTCACGGAAGCCGTGGCGGTTTTTGCGTTTACGATTCGAAGGCTGGTACGTACGTTTGGTCATCGCTTTAAATTTTCAAATGGGCTGCAAAGTTAACGCAAGCATTTTTCAAATGCAATGCATACTGTCCAAATTTTCAGAGAACTTTGAAGCATGGAAGGTTCTCAGCTGTTTCAACACCGTTCAAGTCTATTTTCTGGAAAACTGTGGATGATCGTTCTCATACCCATCTTGGCGTCTCTTATACCACTAATACTTACGTTCCGCGAACGGAGTCCTATTGAAGTCATCCCTCCCATTTTAATATTGGTACTGACCTTTGGGTTGATCGCCTTCATACAATTGGAATACCGCATCAGCTTTGGTGAGATGAAGTTCCGTTTTCGCCCCTTCGTTCGCTGGAAAACCGCTTCACTGAACGATTATTCCGAGGTGCAGATATTGAAGATTAGCCCCTTGAAAGAATTCGGCGGATGGGGACTTCGCTACGGAAGCCGACTTGGGAAAGCTTATACTAGCCACGGAGAACACATCTTGCATTTTGTACCCAAAGACGGGCAGAAACCAAAACTCATGAGCAGTTGGAAGCCTGGACAGCCATTCAATGTGAGCATCAAGGAACAGGAACTAGACGCCGTCGAACAAGCCTTGAAAGCTACCGGGATCAAGGTAACGCGTCAAACCAACTGAGCTTTTTGGAATAGTTGCTCAGCGAAGCAGCTGGCCTAAACCTTAGGCTACCCCTGCGCCGCTATTAACCGCTTGGTCGGGGCGCATGAAATGCAGCTTGCCCTCGGCGTCTTCGGCCATCAAAATCATGCCTTGGCTTTCGATACCCCGCATGACTCGGGGAGCCAAATTCGCCAAATACAGCACTTGCTTTCCAATCACAGCCTCAGGCTCGAAGTGCTGGGCTATGCCGCTCAACACCGTGCGGGTTTCCTCCCCTACTTGCAATTCCAATTTGAGCAGTTTATCGGCTTTGGGAACACGCTCGCAGTGGTTCACAGTGGCCACGCGCAAATCGAGCTTGGCAAAATCGTCGTATTGAATCATGGGTTTAAAAGCGGGGGTTGTGGGTTGGGCTGAGGGGGCCGGAGCGGCAGCGGAGGCCGCCAAAGAGGCTTGCAATTTGGCCATTTGTGCATCAACCAGCTCGTCTTCGACTCGCTGGAAGAGCAATGAAGGCTGGGCGATGGAATGGCCGGCATCCAAGGCTAGGGCCTTATTCAACCAAAAAGCTTGTTTATCTTCATTCGAAGGCTGGGCATTCAATTGATCCAATAAGCGCTGAGAGGCAAAAGGCATGAAGGGCTCCATGGCCAAGGCTGTATTGTATAAGATTTGAACGGCACGCGCCAAAACAGCCGAGGCCGCTTCGGGATCTTCTTTCACTTTTTTCCAAGGTTCCAAATCAGCTAGAAACTTGTTGCCATAACGAGCCAATTCCATCATGGCGAATTGAGCATCGCGGAATCGATATTCCCGTATAGACTGTGCAATGGGCGCGATTCGTTTGGACCAGAGCTCTTCCGGCGACCAAGTGTAGGAGCTGGCGTCCATCCATGCCTGAGCCTTATCAGAAACCTCGGGAATGACCCCATTGTTGTATTTCTGAAGCAGCACCAGAACACGGTTAGCGAAATTGCCCAAAATGCCGACCAATTCAGAATTCACTCTGGTTTGATAATCCTTCCATGTGAATTCAGAATCTTTCGTTTCAGGAGCAATGGCGGTGAGCACATAGCGCAATTCGTCCTGCCTGTTTGGCAATTCTTGTAAATATTCATGGAGCCACACCGCCCAATTGCGGCTGGTAGAGATCTTCTGACCCTCTAAATTCAAAAATTCATTCGCAGGCACCTGCTGTGGCACGGCGTATCCGTCTCCTCGAACGTGCAACATGGCTGGGAAAATGATGCAGTGAAAAACGATATTGTCTTTGCCAATGAAGTGGATCACTTCGCTATCGCCGGTCCACCAGGACTCCCAGTCGTCGGGACGAAGTTCACGCGTAGCCGAGATATAGCCTATGGGTGCTTCAAACCACACATACAAGACCTTGCCATCGGCACCTTCAACAGGAACGGGAATACCCCATTCCAAATCGCGGGTCATGGCCCGGGGTTTCAACCCGTCGTTTAACCAACTCTTGCACTGCCCCAAGACATTTGATTTCCAATTCTGTCGACTTCCAATGTAATCGTTCAAAAATTCACGCTGCAAACGATCCAACGGCAAATACCAATTTCGGGTCTCCTTCTTAATAGGTTCAGCCCCGCTCAATGCACTTTTGGGATTCAGCAATTCGTCGGGACTCAAGGTTGACCCGCATTTTTCACACTGATCTCCATACGCCCCTTCAGCCGAACATTTGGGGCAAGAACCCACAATGTAGCGATCGGCCAGAAACTGTTGAGTCTCAGGGTCGAAATACTGCTCAGACACCTGAACATCAAAGGCTCCTTTCTCCAACAAATTGGAGAAGAACTCCTGGGCTGTTTGTTTGTGGGCGGCCGATGTAGTGCGGCTGTATGTGTCAAATGAAATCCCCAAATCCTTAAAGGAATCACCGATAATTTTATGGTAGCGATCGACCACATCTTGAGGCGTAATTCCCTCTTTTCGAGCCCTGAGGGTAATGGGCACTCCGTGCTCATCGCTGCCGCATATAAACAGCAATTCCTCGCCCATCATTCGCAGCGTACGGGCATATATATCAGCGGGTACGTAAACGCCAGCCAAATGGCCAATGTGTACCGGACCGTTGGCATAAGGCAGGGCTGCGGTGATGGTTTTGCGACTCATGCCGCAAAGGTACATCAATTGGGCAGTTCACAGGCCTTTGAACCAAAGAGCCTGTATCGGTTTCTAGCCACCCATTTGTACAGGGCATCGCGAATCGGCTTTGGACATAAAAATAGCCCCTTCCACATTGGACCTCGACAAATCACCAAGGCGCGAATCACGGCCGTAGAGTAGATTTCCCTGCGTTCCCCCTCGATCCAAAACAGACTATCGACCCCGTTTTGAAGCAAATCCTGATTCTCTTGAAGGGGCAAGAACCGAACATTACCCGACTGCTTCCCGCGCCGAATAAAGGCCACGCAGCGGCTGCAAAAACTGCAATCTCGATCAAAGTACAATTCGGGCATTAGGGCGTGCGATTTAGATACTGATCGACCGCTTGTTGATAGGGCCAACTCAATGGAACGGATCCTCGGTGCAAGGCTTCGGCTTCCTCTAATTTTTTTCGAATAGGCAGGGCCCAGTCTTCGGGAATCTCTGCCGATTGACCCTGTGATTGTTCGCCCCTTCTTTGCTCATCTTGTTGTTGCTTTCGCTCTCCTTTTTCGTGCTCCAGCAATCGAGTCAATATCTCCTGTTGACGGAATTGCAATTGTGACCCCAGTTCTCCGTTGATTAAATCCCGCTCTTGTTGTTCCATCAACTGCTCGGCTTCGTGCAACAAATGGGCTGCACCTGGATCTCCAGCCTCGGCCGCCGCCTGCTTGAGCTTTTGAATTTCCCGCCTCAATTGCTCTTGCATGAGCGCCATTTGCCCCAACTCTTGACTGAGTTGCCTTTGTCCTTGACTTCCACTTTGCCCCGATTGACCCTGTGATTGCATTTGTTGCAATTTTTCACCCAATGCCTTTTGACTTTGGGACAAACCTTGACCCGGCTTGGGCTTACCCTGCTGACCAGGGCCTTGCTTATTGGGATTGTTGCAGCTTTGAGAACCGCTTTTTTTCTGTTGAGCTGAAAGTTGCTGCTGCATGTTTTGCATGCTTTCCATCAACAGGGCTGCAAGCGTATTGTAGGAAGTCATCACGAATTGTTCGTGCATGGCTGCCGTGCGCAAATCCCGTTTCTTCAACGATTGCAAACCTTGCTCCATTCGGCGGTTCACCTTGCTCATTTCACCCGTCACAATGCTACTGATCATAGGCTGTCTGCGCGCTAAGGCCATAAGCGAGTCTTCAACGGCCGTGCTCAATTCCCGAATTTCCATTTGTTGCTTATTCAAAGCCAACACCCTTGGATTCTCGCCCGATAAGGTTTGCAGCTCGGTAAATACAGCTTCTTGCCGCTTGCTCAAGTCAATCAAATTCGCCAATAAACGCCGAAGAGTCTCGTAGTCTTCTTCCATGCGTTCTTCTTGAGCCTCTTCCATGCTTTTTTGCAGCTTTTCGGCAGCTTTTCTCATCTGATCAGCCGCCGATTTCTGTTGTTCAGAAGCTGACTTTTGCTGACCCTTTTCCAAGCTCTGCTGTGCTTGTTCAGCCTGATTCTGCGCTTCTGACTGTTCCGATTTTGGCACATCTAAGCCCAAGGGTTTTTCCAAATCGGAATCGCGTTTTTCTATTTCTTGGCTGCGCTGCAGAATGGATTCCAACTGTTCCAATTGCTTTTCATGAGCTTGCTCTACAGCCTGTTTTTCAGCCTCAGTTTTCGCCTGCTTAGAGGCCTCAGAAAGCGCTTCTTCCTGCTGAGCCCAATCCTGCATTTGTTGCACCTGTTGGTCCAACAAGCGCTCGAGTTGCAATTCTTTGATCTGCTCTTGTACGTTATCCAGTTGCTTTTGGATGTCTTGACGCATTCGGTTGATTTCTTGCATTTTTTGCCTCACCTGATCGGGCTCTGCTTTCTCATTCAACAACTGCTGCAATTCTTTCATGAGCTTTTCTAGCTCCGAATTTTGCTTCAGCTCGTTCAAACTTTCCTCTACCTGTTTCTCTCTAAGGCTCTGTTCCTTTTGAGCCGGATCTAACTCTAATTTCTTCTGACTTTCGGCCAGTTTCTGGGTTTGCTCTTGCAACTGTTTCTGCTCATTCAACCACTGTTGAACCGACTGTTTTTTGTCAGCATCAAAACCCGATTCTTGAAGCAGACTGCGCTGCAAATCACTAGCCCGTTTTTGCAAATCTTGCTGAGCCTTACTCGCTTTACTCAAACCTGATTCCACCTGGTTTTGTTTGTCCAACTGCCACTGTTTCAATTCTCGCTGATCGGGCATGCGCAGTACCTGAGTTAGAGATTGAGCACACTGAGTACCCAAAACCGCATTGTTATCACAGGCGCGGCTGTACACCAAAATCTCTTCCCCTGGATGGGCTCCATAATCTTGGGCGCGCAAATCTGCGACGAAAGCAGCGCTGTGCTCTCGGTAGTCTACCGGAACTTTCAAACGGCTAAACTGGTTTTGTCGAGGTCCTTTTACCCAGCACTCCATGGTTTGCAAACCGTGATCATCGCTTGCCAACGACCGCAAGTACCAATGACCAGACTGACTACTATCGGCCTGCACCTCCAATTCCACTTGAGGAGGTACATCAGCCACAACCTCAATGTGAAGGTGCAAGGAATCTCCCCAGGCCGGCAAGCCTGTTAAGGGCCGATTTGAGCGCAAAGCGTAGACCCAATCTTCACTGCTTCTCACATTTCGAGAAAAGCGCAATTGGCCATTATTGATTTCTTTGCCCAGCTCAAAGCTGCCCGAGAATTTCAACAAATCGGCATTGGCCGCTTCCAGCACCAATGACAATTCTGTACCCGCCGGCACAATGATCGTACCCTGGGTTGGCCACTGCAAAGGCGCATCTGAATGCAAATAGGACGGATATCGAGCCTCTAATCGGAGAGAAACAAATCTGGGAGGCGCCCAAAAGGGCAATTCAAAGGAAGGGGAAAGAAATTCACCGGCCGCAAATCGCAACATTCTGCCTTGCTCAGCTCCCGACAAGAGAAACGAAAATGAATCGGGGCCCACCGATTGCATCAGGTACTCCTGATCCCCCCATAAGCAGCGCACGGCCGAGGGAATTTCTCGGCCTTTCAATTTAAGCGAAATCAAATAGTCTTGGCCTTCAATCCAGGGCTCTTTGGAGGGATAAAAACAAAACTCAAAAGGAGCCGGCTTTGTAAATTCCTGGTCGTGCTGCCACAAGCGCTGAGCCCCACTGAGCAATCTTGAGGAGTCCAATACGAACCAAATGAATACCAATCCGAGCCCTAGGGATAATCGAATGGCCAATTTTCGAAAGGCCGCTGGGTCTAAGGCTTGCCAAAAAGAAATGGGGCTAAGGGCCACAGACCGTTGCTCAATGGCCGCTTCAACCCAGGCATCAGAGGCTTGGGCTTGTTTCAATTGCAGCAAGTTGATCAGCTTATCTTGTACCTCAGGAAAATGTTCACCGATTTGGAGCGCAGCCTCCTCCCTAGTCAAGCGAGGCCACCATCCCCGGTATTGAGCCAAGGGCCGAACAACCATCAATAGAACTGAAATAACTCCGACTACAAGCAGCAAATAATAACTCAGTGTTCTCAGCGAGGTGGACATCCACAGCCAATGTTCACCATAGGCCAACGAGAGCAACGAGAGTCCAAAACCCAGACCCCAGAGCAGCAAATTTCGCAAGAATCGATGCCAATGAAATTGGTCGATGTAAGCGTCTAACTTACGCTCTATGCTGCTCAAAGGAGTGGATGGCTCCGTCATTTCTTTAAAGGTAAGGCAAATTCTGCCACGCCTCTCTCACGCAGTCGACGAACGGCGTTGTCTAGCGATATACCCGCCGCCATGGCCGCGTTCAAACTCTCGGCTTGGCCCAAACGAGGTATGGTAAATCGATGCAAATTCTCGAGTTGTTCGCCCATTCGAATGCCGTGTGACTCGCTGCCAATGAGCAGCACAGACGGGGCCTCAAAAGGCGCCTCATACAGAGATGACCCTTCCAAAAAGGCACCAAAAACTCGCTTTTGTTTCAAGGCCTCGGCCAAATTGGCGTAGACCACCTGCACCCTCAGAAAAGAACCCATGCTGGCGGCTAAGCACTTGGAATTGTATTGATCAACCGTGTCTTCAGAGGCCAACACTTGGGTCATTCCATACCAGTCGGCCAGCCGAATCAAGGTACCCAAATTGCCCGGATCGGCCAACCCGTCTACAGCCAGTGTCAAGGGAGATTGGGCGTTCCACACTCGGCTTGGCAGCATCTTAACCACTGCCATGATACCGGGAGCCGTTTCAAACTGACTCAAGCGTTTCATATCCCCATCACTGATGATTTCACAAGAATGGGGCAAGGCTTGCTTGGAAGCGTAGGATTCACTGGCCATAACCGCTTCTAGCTCGGCTTCGCTGTGGATTACTTCGTCTACGACCTTGCGCCCCTCGACCGTGAATAGCCCATATTTTTGTCGATACTTGGGCATTCGCAAGGACGCGTATAGTTTCAATTTCGCAGCAGATGGCATGGCAGAGACACAAATATCATAGAAATAAAGCCTTCCTGCTAATGGCTATGCTGTTGTTGCTCTCTAGTTGCGGGGTAAAACGCTGCATTCCCGAGGGGCGATTGTTGCTCAAACAGAACAGCATCACCTTGGTAGAAACCGAATCGGTACCCTTTCGGCCTAATCGAGACGAACTTCACGCTCAAATTTTGCATAGACCCAACAAGCGCGTCTTGTTCAACAAGCTGCCCATTTACCTGTGGTTCTACGCCCTAGGCTATGACGCAAAAGACACCAGCCGAATCAGCCAAAGTGCCTTTCGCAGCCGTTTGGTGAACCAGATGGGAGAAGAGCCCATGCTGATTGACAAAAGCCTGGCTCAGCTTTCGGCTAATAACATTCGAAATTACCTCTTTAACAAAGGGTTTTTCGATGCCGAAGTGGGCTATTCCATAGACGTTCACGGGCATAAAGGTGCCGTACGCTACCACGTGTATTCAGGCCTGCCTTACCGTATCAACTCCGTCTTTAAAAACACAGCCGACACTGGAATGGCCCCATTGATTGACAGCTTGACCCAATCGATGAATACCTTTCGGCTCTGGTGGCCCAGCGATTTAAATCGATTCAAAACCGCCCGTGAAGATCTGACCAGTCAGCTCAGAGACATGGGCTATTACGGTTTACAACCCAGCGTTTTTCATTACGACATCGATACACTCTTTGCCAAGAAGGAGGCCCAAATCACCCTTTACATGGATGGCCAACCCAATGGAGAGCCTTATCAAGTTTGGAACTTTGGCCAGGTATACATGGACATTGAGTGCCCAGACGACTATGCCCTAAACCCTTTGTACAAAGAATGGGCACACCTAGGAGCCCATCACTACAAAATGAATCATTATCCCTTGAAGCCTCTGGTGCTGCGCAAGGTGATTTTGATCGACAGCGGCCAGCGCTACTCCCAAACCCGAATCAACCAAACCTACCGCGGATTGGTCGACATGGGTCTTTTTTCCTATGTGGAATTTCGCTTAGAGCCCGACTCTCAACAACACATTCTCAACGTTCGCATCCAAACCCAGGCCCTTCCACGTATTCGCTGGATGGTCGAGCCCCAAATGCTCTATAGCCCCCAGGGAAGCAGTGGTACCAACTTCACCTCCAGCACCCAACGCAGTTTTGGTTTGGCTGGAATCATGTCCTTCAACAACCTAAACGCCATGGGGAATGGAGAACAGCTTCGACTATCGGCTCTTACTTCGTTCGAAGCCATTTTCAAACGCAACGATTTGGGCAATTTCGCTTACGGCCTTCAACAAGGATTCTCAGCCAGCATGACCGTTCCCAGTTTTCGTTTGTTGGATAAAATAGACGTCAAAAACCAGTACGAGCGCAAAAACACCATTTTCAGTTTGAGTTATCAAACCGAGAGCAACCCCAACTTTCTGCGCACCTCATTGCCGGCTTCCTTCTCTTTGCAGTTCATTCGTCCCAATTTCAGCTGGTATTACACCCCTTTAGAATTCAGCTACAACCAAAACGAATTAGACCCCGCCTTCCTTCCTCAGCTCAGCACCCTCGACCAGGAGTTTGTTCGACGTGTATTCACCGACCAATTGATTACAGCAGCCAAGGTGGGTATGGTATACTCCAACAACCAAGACAAGCCCGGACAGAGTTACTTCTTCTCACGACTAGGTTTGGAAACCAGCGGCAACATGCACCGCCTGGGTCGCTATTTATTCGAACCCAACTACAACCCTGATTCTAGCTACCAATTTTTTGGCGTCAACTACTTCCAGTATGCCAAATTGGGAGCAGAAATCCGGGTGCGCCACCACATCGACGAATTGAATACCATCGCCGTTCGCCTGAATTCTGGCCTGGCACTGCCCTATTGGAACAGCGATGTAGTCCCCTATGACAAACGCTATTTCATCGGTGGATCAAACAGCCTACGCGCCTGGCAACCCCGCCGATTGGGACCTGGTGCCACCCCTGAATCAGTGGGTAGCTTGATTGACCGTTCCGGCGAATTACTGGTAGAAGCCTCCATTGAATACCGCTTTGGGGTGATTAAGAACTTCTTGGAAAGCGCCTTGTTTTTGGATGCAGGAAACATTTGGAACTTGAGTGTAGCCGGAGTATCCAACCCTGATTACGGAGTCTTTAACCGAAACACCTTTTTATCAGAACTGGCCCTCAATACGGGCATAGGCTTTCGATTCGACGTAGAGATTTTCATGTTTCGCATCGATTGGGGGGTGCCCATTCGCGACCCCAGCAAGCCCCTCGATCAGCGCTGGGTGATGAAGCAAATTCCCGATGCCGGTTTGGTCAACTGGACCTTCAAAGAGACGGCTGTGGCTATCGGCATTGGCTACCCCTTTTAGGCCATTTGCTGCTTATCTTTGTATAGATGCGACTGCTGTTTTTACTACCCTTAACGCTTCTCATGGAGGCCTGTGCCAGCTTTGTAGGCAAAATCAACGTATTCCCCGTTCAGTATGACAAAGATTTAGGAGCTCAGGTCGCCCACAACATCGACTCTACCCATGCCGCCACTCTCTTGGACTCCGCTCAAAACGCAGAGCTCTACGCCTACCTGTACGGCATACGCGATTCCATATTGAACACGGGAAAACTCGAGCATAGCACTGACTTCGCCTGGCGATTGCGCATTCTAAATGACAGCACGTTAAACGCTTTCTGTACCCCCGGCGGATACATCTATTTCTATACTGGATTGATGCGTTACCTAGAAAGCGAAGACCAACTCGCGGGTGTTATGGCCCATGAAATGGCCCACGCTGACAAACGACACTCAACCGACGCCCTTACCCGCCAATTCGGAACAGAAATCCTTATTACCATGGCTTTGGGCGGCGCACAGCCCTCCATGCTCCTTCAAATTGCCGAAGGCTTGACCCATCTTTCCTACGGTCGCAGTGCCGAAACGGAATCAGATCTAAGCAGTGTCGATTGGTTGTACCAAACTTCATATAACCCCACTGGAGCGGCTGGATTTTTCCAGAAAATGCTCGAAAGCCATTCCCAGGAGCCCCCTCAATTTCTAAGTACCCACCCCAATTCTGATAATCGCGTGGAAGCGATGACCGAACATTGGCAAACTCTCGGGGGCAAGACAGGTCAAACCTACAAAGAGCGCTATCAAGCTAAACTCAAACTTCTTCCGTAATGATGGCCGCGGTCCGAAATATTGCTTTGTTGCTCCTATTGGCTAGCCAACCTTTATTTGGCCAACAGGACAGCCTTCAAAATCAAGGACCAAGCGAAAATGTCGCGGCCGTTCAATCTCTACTGAACGAAGCCTATACGCATTTGAGGGTTCGCTATGTCTACGGAGGCAAAAGCCCAGCGGGGTTTGACTGCTCCGGCTATGTAGGCTATTGTTTTGGCCAAAGCCTAGCGATGAACATGCCCAACCGATCGACCGATTACCGAGAATTTGGCTCTGAAATCTCCTTGTTGGAATGCCGACCCGGAGACGTGATCTGTTTTTCTGGACGTAGCATCAATCGCACCATTGGCCATGTAGGCATAGTCATTGACGGACATAGCGAAAACCCGCTATTCATTCACGCGTCAACCTCACAAGGCGTTAGAATAGACGCTTTGCGCTCTCCCTATTTCGAACCCCGGTTCATAGGGGTACGTCGGGTCATTCAGCCTTAGTTTCGTCGTCTGACTTTCCTTTCTTGGCTCGAGTCGCTCTGGGTTTCACAACGGCCAAACTGAGCTCATCAGCATCGGCTTTGCGATCAACCTTTATGGTATCACCCTCTTTCAAGGAACCTTGCAATACCTGCTCCGCCAAAGGCTCTTCCAAGTATTTCTGCAAAGCCCGCTGCAAGGGTCGTGCTCCAAAATCAGGATCAAAGCCTTTGTCAGCCAAAAACTCTTTTGCCGCATCGGTCAAGGAAACACTGTAGCCCAAATCTCCAATGCGCTTAAGCATCTTGGCCATGCGAACATCCAGAATCTGAACGATTTCTTTTTTCTCCAATGAATTGAAGATGATCAAGTCGTCAATACGATTCAAAAACTCAGGAGAGAAGAACTTGCGAATCTGGCCTTCGATAACCATTTTGGATTCTTTCTCCTTGCTTTCCTGCTTGTTGTGAGTCCCAAAACCTACGCCCGTACCAAAGTCTTTTAACTGACGTGAGCCAATGTTCGAGGTCATGATGATGACCGTATTTCGAAAATCAATTTTGCGGCCCAGTGAATCGGTCATTTGACCTTCATCTAATGCCTGCAAGAGCAAATTAAATACATCGGGATGCGCTTTCTCTACCTCGTCAAACAGCACTACACTATAGGGTTTGCGACGCACTTTCTCGGTCAACATTCCCCCTTCTTCATAACCCACATAGCCCGGAGGCGCTCCAACCAATCGGCTTACCGCAAATTTCTCCATGAATTCGCTCATGTCGATGCGAATCATAGCATCATCACTGTCGAACAAAAATTCACTCAGGGCTTTGGCCAATTCGGTTTTACCCACACCGGTGGGGCCCAAGAATATGAAAGACCCGATGGGACGATTGGGCTCTTTGAATCCAGCTCGAGTGCGCTGAATAGTCTTGGTCATTTTCTCAATGGCCTTATCCTGACCCACCACGCGTGCTTTGAGAATCTCGCTCATTTGCAACAAACGCTTGCCCTCGCTTTCGGTCATTCGCTTGACCGGAATGCCTGTCATCATAGAAATGACCGCGGCTATGTCTTCTTCTCCTACCGCAAAGCGCTTATCGCGTGAGGAACTCTCCCACTCAGCTTTGGCCACATCGAGTTGCTCCAAGAATTTCTTTTCCTTGTCGCGAAGGCGTGCGGCTTCTTCGAAATTCTGACTCTTTACCACCTTGTTTTTCTCTTCCTTAACGCCTTCAATCTGGGCTTCCAAGTCCAAGATTTCGTTAGGAACATGAATGTTAGAGATGTGAACACGGGCTCCGGCTTCGTCCAAAATATCAATGGCTTTGTCGGGCAAGTGGCGATCGCTCATATAACGAACGCTCAATTCAACACAGGCCTTGATGGCCTCATCGCTGTATTGAACACTGTGGTGATCTTCGTAACGGGCTTTTATGTTGTGCAAAATCTCAACCGTTTCTTCGGCCGAAGCAGGCTCAATCAACACCATTTGAAAACGGCGCTCCAAGGCTCCGTCTTTTTCAATGTACTGGCGATATTCATCAAGCGTAGTAGCGCCAATGCATTGAATTTCGCCACGCGCCAAAGCCGGCTTGAACATGTTGCTGGCATCCAATGAACCCGAGGCTCCTCCAGCCCCCACGATGGTATGAATCTCGTCAATGAACAAAATGACATCGTCGGCTTTTTCCAACTCCATCATCAAAGCCTTCATGCGCTCTTCGAACTGGCCGCGGTATTTAGTACCGGCCACCATAGAAGCTATATCTAGGCTTACCACGCGCTTGTTGAACAAGACGCGGCTCACTTTGCGTTGTACGATGCGCAGAGCCAAGCCTTCGGCGATGGCGGTTTTACCTACGCCAGGCTCACCAATGAGCACGGGATTGTTCTTTTTTCGGCGACTGAGAACTTGAGACACGCGCTCAATTTCTTTTTCTCGACCTACTATGGGATCCAATTTTCCCTCTTCGGCCGCTTTGGTCAAATCGCGACCAAAGTTGTCCAAAACGGGAGTCTTGGTCTTGCCTTTGCCGCCGCGGGTTTGGTCTTTTTGGCGCTGTTCCTCGCGGTAGAAATCTTCAGGAGTATCTTGATCATCACCCGGCAACTCTCCTTTGATGGGTTCCACGCCCTCTTCTAGAGCCGCCTTGAATACATCATAATTAACCCCGTATTGGTTCAAAACCTTGGAAGCCATATTGTCCTCATCGCGCAAAATAGACAAAAGCAAGTGCTCTGTTCCGATCAGGTCAGTTTTGAAAATTTTCGCCTCTAAATAGGTAATTTTCAAAGCTTTTTCAGCTTGTTTAGTCAGGGGGATATTCCCCAAATTGGCTGTTTTGGAAGCCGTGGTTTTGATCGCATCTTCAATGCTCTTTTTCAAACGCAAAGTGTCGATATCCAACATCTTAATGGTTTGAATAGCCTTCCCTTCGCCTTCTCGTATCAGACCCAACAACAGGTGTTCACACCCAATGTAATCGTGGCCCAAACGAATGGCTTCCTCGCGGCTGAACTGGATCACTTCTTTGACCCTGGGAGAAAATTTAGCTTCCATGCTTGCATCAAATTTATCATGAACGGGCGTATTCACGAACGGCAGTAACGCACATGCCGTCTAAATGTCCCGTGAACCACACAATGCCAAAGCCATGCCAACTTATGCACTTGTTCTACACCGCCACTGTGAACAATTTTTATACCTGACAGACTGTCGCAATTCAGGCGCTATGTCATTACTTTGAAAGACTATGGACAACCCAAGCATGAGCAAACGCAGTCGAACCCCTCAAGTGAACAAAGCACTTGTCGGAGACATGGCGGGCCGCACAGCCCCGCATTCCATCGAACTGGAAGAAGCCGTTTTGGGGGCCATTTTGTTGGAAAAAGAGGCCTTGAGCAAGGTGGTTGACATCTTGAGTAAAGATCACTTTTACAACGAAGCCAACGCCACCATTTTCGAATGCATTCTGCGCATTTACGCCGATGGAGGCACAGCCATTGACTTGCTCACGGTTTCTAACCAATTGAGAAACGATAACAAACTGGAAATCGTAGGTGGCAACTTGTACCTGGCCATGCTGACCAACAAGGTTTCCAGTTCAGCCAACATTGAATTTCACGCCCGAATTCTTACCCAGAAGTTCATTCAACGCAGCCTGATTCGGGTGTCTGGAGAGATTCTCACAGAAGCCTATAACGACAGCGAAGACGCTTTCATCATGCTGAACCGCAGCGAAGAAAAGCTATTTGAAATCAAAAATGCGGGCTTGAAACGCTCCTTCCAGGAAATCGGAAGCCTGGTCAACCGAGCCTTTAAGTCACTGGAAGAGCGCTCAAAATCAGAAAACAATGGCATTACGGGTGTTGCCTCTGGCTTCAGCGACTTGGACCGCATTACCTCTGGATGGCAAAAATCTGATTTGATCATTCTTGCCGCTCGTCCGGCTATGGGTAAAACGGCTTTCGCCTTGAGCTTGATGCGAAATGCAGCCGTAGAATTTGGCAAAAGCGTCGTCATTTTCTCGCTCGAAATGGCCGATGTCCAGCTGGTCAATCGCTTGGTTAGTGGAGAAGCCGATATCAGTGGTGATAAAATTAAAAAAGCCCTATTGTCAAATGATGAGTGGCGTCGCCTTCACGATAAAACCGCAAAGTTGACCAACTCCAAGATCTTCATTGACGATACCCCACAATTGAACATTTTGGAACTGATGGCCAAATGTCGCCGCATCAAAGCCCAGCAGGGCTTGGACATGATCGTGGTCGATTACTTGCAGTTACTGCGCCACGAGACCAATACCAAAGGCCAATCAAACCGCGAACAAGAAATTGCCTTCATTTCGCGCTCGTTAAAGAGCTTGGCCAAAGAATTGGAAGTTCCCGTTATTGCCCTTGCCCAGTTGAGTCGTGAGGTAGAAAAACGAAACAACAAGCACCCTCAATTGTCAGATTTGCGAGAATCAGGTTCAATAGAACAAGATGCCGATATGGTTATGTTCTTGTACCGCGATGATTACTACTCAAAAATGGGAATGGAAAGTGAATCCCAACACGCAGGTGAAGTCAAAGGATTGACCGAGGTATTGATTGCCAAACACCGAAGCGGTGAAGTGGGTACGGCCCTGGTGAAATTCGTTCACGAGTATTCGAAGTTTGTCGACCTGGATCCCACCGAGCGAATGCTGATCAGCAATCAGAACAACAATGGTGGCTTCAGCCAGCCCTACGTCGCTACCGTTCAAAGCAAAATGAACGAACCCGACCCCTTCAAGGGTGACAACGGCAATTCTTGGGGCAGTGGCTTCAGTCCCAACATCTCAGTTGACGATTAAATCCACAGGCAACGAACTGGATATACTTCATGTCTATTTAAACATGAGAAACCTAATCCTTTATCTCTTCGCCGTCCTGTTGTTATTCGGCTGTAAAAAAGAAACAGCCCCCCTCAGCATGGAAGGCAAATGGCTGTGGTCGCCAACTTCGAGCAAAACTGAAGCCAATACCATGTATGAATTTCGAGACGGCATTCGCTATACCTACTACTGCGATGACCCCGGGGGTTGCGATGCCGCGTATTGGAACTCGCTGACCCCTGCTGATGCCCTACCGAGCACCAATACCTATGTTTTCAAAAACGATAGCTTGAACCTTGATTTGGGTTTTGGAAACACATTGATCACCCCTGTTACATTCAGCTGCAACGGGGCCAAAGTCACCTTTGAATCAAACGGAACCGTCTTGTACAACCTGAATCTGGATTGCCCAGAGAAGTAAGAAGGATTTAATAAAAAAAGGCGCCCCAGGGGGGCGCCTTTTTTATGCGTTCTATTTGGAATTACTGATCACTGGTCTTGGGCAATTTTACCCCAAAGACCATTTCTTCCCCGCCGCTTGTTAAGCCTTCCAATACGATGGCTCCTTGCAG
>JBJOHK010000072.1:0-3518 GCA_046047755.1 Bacteroidota bacterium
ATTGGCCGAGCCATATGGCTTCCGAAATGCAGGCCGTTTCCACCTTGTGCGAATCAGTATTCTGGGCTCGCGACCTGGTCAATTTGCCCTATTCGCATTTGAACACAGAAAGGCTGTCTCATCAATTCGTAAACCGCGGTAAAGAGCGTGGATTTGAAGTCGAGGTTTGGGGAGAAAGCAAAATTGCTTCCCAGAAAATGGGTGGTTTATTAGGCGTGAATCAAGGCAGTCAATTGCCTCCTGCTTTTCATATCTTGGAATACAAATCACCGAAAGCTGTCAATGAAAGACCCTACGTGCTGGTGGGTAAAGGTGTTGTATTCGACACGGGCGGTTTGAGTTTGAAACCAACACCCAACAGTATGGACTTAATGAAGTGTGACATGGCCGGAGCCGCCTCGGTTGCCGCTGTAATCGATGCTTTGGCTGCTACTCAATCTCCCATACACGCTATTGCCTTGGTGCCGGCTACCGACAATCGTCCGGGTGAACAGGCGCTTTGCCCAGGTGATGTGATAACCATTTCAGATGGAACAACGGTAGAGGTTTTGAATACCGATGCTGAAGGGCGTCTCATATTGGCCGATGCCTTGAGTTATGCAGCTAAATTGAATCCCGAATTTGTGGTGGATGTGGCTACTTTGACAGGAGCCGCCGCGCGCGCTTTGGGTCCCTATGGCGCTGCCTTGATGGCGCATGCGCCTGAGGGTTTGGTTTCGGCCATCAAAGAATCGGGCGAACAGGTTTTCGAACGATTGGTAGAATTGCCGCTTTGGCCTGAATTCGATGAAGAAATCAAAAGCGACATTGCCGACTTGAAGAACTTGGGCAAAGCGGAAGGCGGTGCCCAATCAGCCGGAGCCTTCTTGAAACACTTTGCTCCCTATGCCTGGATGCATTTGGATATTGCAGGTCCGGCATTCCTGTCTGGGGCCCGCCATTATCAACCCAAAGGAGGTACAGGATTTTCTGTACGACTCTTGGTCAATTTCCTAACTTCGCAACTCAAACATGACTAAAGTCAAATTGGCCATTTCCCAAGGGGATCCCAACGGAATCGGCATGGAACTCATACTTCGAATGTTCGCCGATGATTCGGTTTACAAGTATTGCATCCCTGTTCTGTACGGCAGTGTTAAAACCTTCGTGCACTACAAAAGAATGCTGGGCTTGGAAGAACCTCGTTACCATCTCATTCGCTCGGCTGATGAGGCCGTAGAGAACAAGTTGAATCTGATTCCTTGTGGTGATGATGATTTTGTGCCCGAGCCAGGAATACCCTCGGCGGCAGCAGGGGCTATGGCATTTGCGGCTTTGGAGAAAATGGTTTCTGAGGCTCATAAGGTGGAAGCCCTACTCACAGCACCCTTAGACAAATCAACGGTGGCCGAACGAGTTCCTAATTTCACCGGTCATACAGGTTATTTGGCCGCCGAAATGGGCGCTACTAGCCATGCCATGATGTTGGTAAGCGAAGATTTGCGCGTGGCTTTAGCCACCGAACACATTCCTGTTACCGAATTGGGCAAACACTTGAATACGGAGTCATTGGTAGCCAAGTTGGAGCTCATGCAAACGGCCCTGAAAGAAGATTTTGGCTTGACCAAACCCCGAATAGCCGTTTTAGGACTGAATCCTCATGCCGGAGACAACGGTCTGCTGGGTAAAGAAGAACAGTCGATCATCAAACCGGCCATTCAAACCTTATTTGATAGAGGTCGTTTGGTGTACGGTCCTTATTCAGCCGATGCATTCTTTGGCGGAGGTCAGTACAAGGCCTTTGATGCGGTTTTGGCCATGTACCACGATCAAGGATTGGTGGGGTTTAAAACCTTGGCTTTTCATGAAGGGGTTAACGTGACCGTGGGTTTGCCCGTAGTTCGCACGAGCCCTGATCATGGAACTGCCTATGATTTAGCGGGTAAAAACCAAGCTAGCTTGGAGAGTTTTCAATCGGCTTTGTTTGAAGCCATTCACTTGGTTCGCCGTCGTTTGCAATTTGCCGAAGACTACGATAATCCGTTGCCATTCGCTGAATTGAGACGCGAGCGTTTCCGAATTGATTTCTAAGGATTCTGCTTTTTTAACCACTCACACACGGCCTGGATAGCCAATGGGCCAACGGTGGTTTCCAATTGGAAATATTCATCAACCGTGCAGCTTTTGCAGGGTTGCAACAAGTGATTGTAACCCTCTAGTTCCACATACTCGATTTTCTTGCTATTAGCCAAGGCAATCTCCCTCAATTTTTGGGCTTGAACTTGGACGTCTTTGGAGCCTTGTACCCATAGTAGATTACCAGGGGAAGATTCTACGTCCGTTTGCGGATCAAAAGAAATGAAGTCCAATAGGAATCCGTCTATTTGTTTGTATTGAGCAGATAGATAAGCGGCTAAATCATGAATGCCCAATTTTTTAAAGGCTTTGCTTATGGCTTTTTTATTGGAACAGGAAGCCCAGGCCTGTTCAACTGAATCCACCCATTCTGATTCAGAGGTTTGGCTGCTTCGATTGATGGCCAGCTGAATGAGTTCATCGTGCATGGCCATGAAATCATTCGTTAAGCCTGAATCTTTCAATACCAAAAAGGAGGAAGCGTAATTTTGTTCCCTATTGACCTTTATGCCGCTGTAGCCCCAAGGAGATAAGCCTATGGCTCCTTTTATGCCGGGTAAGTTTTGGGCCAAAATATGGGTGGCGATGGCCGCTCCTTGGCTGTGACCCATGAGATAGATGGGCAAGTCCGCACTATCTGAATTCCAACCTATTTCGGGTTGTGACTGTATCGCTTTGATATAGGCTAGGCCGTCATTGAACAAATCATTTAACCGCGTGTTTTGGATGGCCGTGGGTTGGCCAATCGTCAATCCTGCTCCTCTGTCGTCTACTCGTAAAACAGCATAGCCTTGGCGGCTTAGAGTATCAGCCCAGACGGCAAAGGGAACGTGTTCGCCAATACGCTCATCCCGATCTTGTGTTCCAGAACCGCTGAACAATACGATACAAGCTTTGGTCTTTTGAAAGGGGTAGGTAAAAGTTCCTGCAAATCGTATTCTCCCATCCAAACTGTGAAATTGCACCTCGCGAGATCCATACGGAAAGGGTGCTTTCGGAGTTTGGGGCAATGATGCCTCTGAGCGCTTCGCCAAGTCCAAAGGGAAAGATCGCCCCGATTGAGTAAAGGTCCCAATCAGGCTATCGCCGTGAACTTGGGCCTCGTATTGGATGTTATAGGCCGGAAGGGCAATGCGTATGGATTTGCCCTTTATGCTGCATTCTTCTGCGGGAAGGCGAGAAGCACCTTGCATCGGTACACTCATGAAAGCCTTAATAGAAGGGCTGTCGACTACGTGAAAGGTCAGGGTCAGTCGGGTTCCAAAGGCCTCCAATTCCCCGGTCCAATTTCCCAGATACCAAGGAGTGTTTTGGGCCCCTATGCTTGATGTTAGTGTAAATACCAAGAGGGCGAATAGTCGATTCAGCATAGCACAAAGGTATTGTATCTTCGGAGCAGCATG
>JBJOHK010000073.1:0-50100 GCA_046047755.1 Bacteroidota bacterium
CGGAATAAGCAGGTTCAAGGATTGTTGGTATTGAATGACCAAGACTTGAGTCAGGTAGATTCGGCTGAACTCTGGACGCAAGGTGGCCTTTCGCTGCTTCAAGAGAAAATACTCCGGCAGCAATTGGAAGAATCGGTTTACCGCTATCAACTAGGGCTAATAGGGCTTTCATCGGCCGAAATCAACTCCATGCGCAGCCCGGTAAAACTGCAAAGCAAGAACATCAGTGAGTCGATTACAGAAGCTTCAGAAGCCATAGAAAGCGGCACTGAACTCAAAAGTGTGGTAGGCTTTGTTATGGCCTTTTTGATTTACCTATTCATTTTTCTCTATGGCAGTATGGTCATGAGGGGCGCTCTGGAAGAAAAAACCAACCGCATCGTAGAAGTCATCATCAGTTCGGTCAAACCCTTTGAACTCATGATGGGCAAAATACTGGGTGTGGCTGCCGTAGGGCTCACCCAATTCGTCGCCTGGGTACTTATGGGCTTTGGCATTATCACAGCCATCAGTCGATTCTTTGGAGATGCCCTATCCAAGGGTGCGGCAGCCGCGTCTGAGCTAAATGGATCCAAGGTCGCAAGTTCTGATGCCCTTTCAACTGGGCTTGATCTTTGGGGTCAGCTTGATGCCCTTCCCATGGGCAAGATGGCCCTTGTGTTTTTGATTTTCTTTCTCGGCGGATACCTCCTATACTCCTCCCTATTCGCCGCTATTGGCGCTGCCGCGAGTCAAGACACCGATGTTCAATCGTTCATGTTACCCGTTTCTCTCCCATTAATTTTCGGATTGATCATTGCCCAGAACAGCGTCTTTCAATCTCCCAACGGCAGTATGGCCAGCTGGTTCTCCATGTTCCCTTTGACTAGCCCCATTGTCATGGTGGTACGATCACCCTTCGGAGTATCTTGGGCAGAGATAGCCTTATCAGCAACATTGCTGTACGCCAGTTTTATTGGTATCGTTTGGTTAGCCGGTCGTATCTACCGCATAGGATTACTCAAATACGGGAAAAAGCCTACTTGGAAGGACCTATTTACATGGGTTCGACAGAACCACTAAAAGAGATTGAATTGGCCTTTATCGTCGTTTCCAGTGGCTGACTTGGGTTCTGAGGGATGGCTCGAAGCCGCTGAAGCTTTGGGAGTTACGGGTGAATCCGGTTTTTCAGGCGCCTTTTGGCTAGGCAACTCTGACTTTGAATCTTTTTCTTCTAGACTTTCGGGCTCAGGCTCATCATCCTCCTGGATGGCCTCGCTTGAAGCAGCGTGCAAGGATTCCCAGGCACCAACGCGGTCGCTTTTCAACACTACCTTTTTTACCTTGTCTTGGCTGAGTCGGTTGCCCTGCGTACGCCAACCCTTGACATCCATAAACTCCACCAAATCAAGGGTTTCTTTTTTGACTTCGCCTTTTTTCAATTCCGTACTCAATTCAACCAATGCCGGCTGAGCTGTGCTGAGCACCATCAATTTGGACCCTTTGTCTTCTGATATAAAGCCAAAGCGCTTACCCAAGGTACTGGTTTCTATGAGGAAACGCTTCACGTACTCCCGTTTGGAACCCCCATCCAAGTAAATGCATTGTATGGGCTGATCGCTGGCATAGCGCTGAATGGAATACACTTCATTGGGATCGAAGCGATTGGTCAACTCATAATTGTTGAGTTCATAACTGCCTTCGTTGTAGAAGACAATTACGCGATCATCGTCTTGAAACTCTCCCAAAAACTGACCCTTTTCATCCCCATTCAAACGACCGGTAATCTCGTCCCACCAGACCTTAACGCCACCCAAAGTAGACCCCCCTTTTTCCTTAAGGTCTACCCGCTTGATTTTGTATTTGGTCAGTTGATTTCCAGCTGCTCCTCGGCCTTTAATCGCCAGTTTGGAGAAATCGTATTCAAAGCTCTTTACACGAGCACCCGCCATAGCCGACAAATGCACGGTGACGGTTTCTGCCTCCCCATTGGAATTCGCCGAGAAGTACAATACCTGGCTCTGAGCATGGCCATTGGTCATATCGTACTCCCGCTCTCGAACCAAGCCGGTTGCATTGAAGCGTTTCACCATTGCCTTCTTTGCCGCGCCATCCCAGTAAACGACGTTGTAAGTCGTGCGTTCATCTCCTTTGCGCCAAACATCTACATGAATGATGTCTTTTCCGAAAAAATACTTGTCTTGCACTTTGGCAATCGAATATTTTCCATCCTTCCTAAAGGCGATGATGTCGTCAATATCTGAACACTCCCCAATGTAGGTTTCCTTCTTCAAACTGGTTCCAGCAAAGCCCTCTTCGAAATTGGCATAGAGCTTCTGGTTAGCGACCGCCACTATGTTCGCTTCAATGGTATCAAACACACGTATGTCGGTTTTGCGTTCGCGCCCTTTTCCATACTTTTTGAGGAGTTTTTCAAAATAGGCGATGGCATAATCGGTTAAGTTCTCTAGGTGGTGTTTGACATGGGCAATATCATCTTCCAGACCCTGGATATACTCTTCGGCTTTGAAGGAATCAAATTTTGAAATTCGCTTAATCTTGATCTCCGTCAAACGAACTATATCATCTTCGGTCACTTCTCTACGCAAGCGACTTTTATGGGGCTCCAAGCCCTCATCGATGGCCACTAAAACAGCTTCCCATGTCTCACATTCTTCAATATCGCGGTAGATTCGATTCTCGATAAAAATGCGCTCCAGTGAAGAAAAGTGCCACTTATTTTCCAGCTCCCCCAACTCGATTTCCAACTCTCTCTTGAGCAGATGAACCGTGTTATGGGTGTTTTCCTTGAGAATCTCACTTACTCCGATGAACTGCGGCCTATCATCGACAATGACGCAGGCCAAGGGAGACAGGCTTATTTCGCAATCGGTAAAGGCATACAAGGCATCTATCCCCAAATCTGAGTTCAGACCGGGACCCAGTTGAACTTCAATTTCAACGTCTTTAGCTGTGTTATCAACCACCTTTTTGACCTTGATCTTCCCGTTATCACTGGCCTTGATGATGCTCTCAATCAAAGAACCCGTGGTGGTGCCAAACGGAATTTCCCGAATCACTAAGGTCGACTTATCCAAGGCCTCAATGCGAGCCCTCACGCGAATTCGACTGCCTTTTCTACCGTCGTTGTATTGGCTGAAATCGGCTAATCCGCCGGTGGGGAAATCGGGAATGAGTTCGAATTTTTTGCCTTGCAAAAAGCGAATGCTAGCCTCGCACAGCTCCAAGAAATTGTGAGGCATTATCTTGGTGCTCAAACCAACGGCAATACCCTCTACACCTTGCGCCAACAGAAGGGGAAACTTCATGGGCAAATGAACGGGCTCCTTTTTACGACCATCATAACTGAGCTTCCATTCCGTTGTTTTCTCATTGAAAGCAACCTCTTTGGCAAAGGCACTCAAGCGTGCCTCAATGTATCGAGGAGCCGCCGCTGAGTCACCGGTTCTTGTATCGCCCCAGTTTCCTTGGGTTTCAATCAACAGGTCTTTTTGGCCCATATTGACCAAAGCATCTCCGATAGCCGCGTCTCCATGGGGGTGGTAAGCCATAGTGGCACCAATGATGTTGGCAACCTTGTTGAAACGGCCATCATCGAGCGTGTACATGGCATGGAGAATGCGTCGCTGAACAGGCTTCAAGCCATCATCAGCCGCGGGAATGGCCCGTTCCAATATCACATAGGAAGCATAATCAATGAACCAATCTCGGTACAGTCCTGAAACAGGGCGCACCTTCCCAGAACTCACCTCTTCCATCTCAGATGAAGGCTCGTCGGGCATCAATTCTTCATTGTCCAAATCTTCAGAGTGTTCGCTCATGTCAGCAAACATCAAAGAACGCCTAGAATTCCAATAAATACCCCACAGTTTATACACAGAAACACGATGAATTCAACCAGAAGTCGGCCCAATTGACTGACATTCTGTCACCCTTTGCTTATCTTTGCACCCACCCCCAGCCGGGGCTTAAACCTCAGGGAATGGACATACAAAGCGTCAAACAACGATTCGGCATCATTGGCAATTCTCCGCTATTGAATACAGCCCTGGAGACCGCCATAAAAGTAGCTCCCACCGACATGAACGTGTTGATTCAAGGGGAAAGCGGCGTCGGCAAGGAGAGCTTTAGCAAAATCATTCACCATCTATCGGCGCGAAAACACGCCCCATTCATAGCGGTCAACTGCGGTGCCATACCCGAAGGAACCATTGATAGTGAATTGTTTGGGCACGAAAAGGGCTCTTTTACTGGTGCTACCGAGAAGAGAAAAGGCTATTTCGAAGCCGTGAGCGGAGGAACCATTTTCCTCGATGAGGTAGGCGAATTGCCATTGGGAACACAAGCTCGACTTCTTCGCGTTCTGGAAAACGGAGAGTTCATCAAAGTGGGTTCCAGCACGGTTCAAAAAACCGACGTGCGTGTGGTAGCCGCTACCAACCGCAACCTCTTAGACAGAGCCCAAGACGGCAAATTCCGAGAAGACTTATATTACCGATTAGCTACGGTTCCCATTCGGGTTCCTAAACTAGCCGACCGCAGCGATGATATTCAATTGCTGTTCAGAAAGTTCAGCAGCGATTTCGCCGAACGCCACCATAGCCACCTGCTAAGCCTTACACCCGAAGCGCAACAAGAATTAGGGCAATATCCGTGGCCGGGCAATATTCGACAGCTCAAAAACATCACCGAACAAATCTGTGTTTTGGAAAGCCAAACCCAGATTACCGCTGACACCTTGAAGCGATACCTTCCAGCCCAAGCACCTTCCTTGCCAAGCCTATTGAGCAAGCAAGACAGTTCCACAGAAGGCATGAGCGAGCGGGATATTTTCTACAAGGTATTGCTTGACCTGAAGCGAGATGTCACGGAATTGAAAAAAGTCGTATTCGGGCTGTTGGAAAACGAATCCAGCCCAAGACAGGCCTCTACCTACAACAACCCGACCCACTTCCCTTCAGTCACCTCCAATGTAGGCGATCAAGAAGCTACTGAAAACCAACCTATTGTCATCTCCTCACACCCTGACGATCACACCGAAGACGCCGAGTGGATTGAAAGTGATGGCTTAAACCTTGACTCGAGCCTCAGCTTGGAAGCACAAGAAATCGAGATGATTCGCAAGGCCTTGATTCTTCATCATGGCAAGCGCAAAAAGGCCGCCGAAGACTTGGGCATTTCCGAACGCACGTTGTACCGCAAAATCAAGCAATATGAATTGGATTAAGCTCGGAGTTTTTACGGCATTGAGCCTAGGGTTTACGGCTTGTGGTTTTTTCAAACATTACGATTTTAGAGGAGCGAATATTCCTGAAGATGTTCAAACTTTCTCGGTTTCTTATTTCAGCAACGAAGCCGATTTTGTCAACCCCTCGTTGAGCATGGATTTCACGGAAAAGATGAAGACCAAATTCCAAACGGAAACACGATTGGGCTTGAGCTCTGAACAAGGCGATTACCAATTTGCTGGTAGCATCACTCGCTATTCCATTACCCCTGCTACCCTGAACAACAACACAGGTACCGCTCAAAACCAATTTTCCATCTCCGTAAAATTGGAATTCGCTTGCCCCAAGCATCCTGAAAAGAACCTTACTCGAGAATTCAGCTTTTTCAAGATATTTGACGCTAGCCAAAACTTCCAGAGTATTGAATCAGCTTTAACTGAAGAGATAACCGATAATTTGGTCCAACAAATATTCGCAACTGTAGCTTTAGACTGGTGAACGCATCCCGCCTTCAACATATCATCCAACATCCGGAATCCATAGACGCACAAACGGCTTTGGACTTGCAAGCCATTGCCAGTGATTTACCATGGTTTTCGACGCCCAGAACCCTACTGGCGCGTTATTACAAATCAAAAAACGACTACAGAGAGACGGACAGTTTGCACCATGCTGCCTTGCGCGTTCAAGATCGCCGCTGGCTATTTCACTACCTGAACGAAATCCCAGCGGTGACAAAGGCGAGTGCTCCTGCCGAAGTTCAAGCAGCCACTCGAGAACCGGCGCCACCCACCACGCAACCAGCAGCCAAAGAAGAAAAAAAGGCCCAAGCTAGCAGCAGCAAGCCCCATTTTGAACCGGTAGCATCCAACCAGGATGTAAATGCGGAAATTCCCAACGACTCACCCCTATTCCTAAGCGAAGATAATGAGGCAAGAATAGAAGCTGCCGTTCACTCCGCATTCTCCTTCGCTCCTGCCGAACCGGAGCACCCAAATCGCCTTGATAAACAAAGCATCACCTACGACCTAGAAGATCAGTTCGAAAGCGAAAGACCTGAACCTCAAGACTTTTTTGCTTGGCTCAAGCAAGCTCAAGCCGGAGAGACGGAATCAAAAGAGGAAACTGAAACCCCAATAGCGCCAGCTATTGCAAAAGAAGAAGATCCTGAAATCGAAGAAACCAATAGCCAAGACCTAGGCCCATTTGAAGTTCCCGACTACAACCTTGATCATCTTAACCTAAGGGAAGATACCAAACCTGAAGAGCCAAAATTCTTGGATTTAGCCGCTCGACAAGCGCTCATTGACAAATTCATTTCAACCAACCCAAGCATTAGCCGCCCAAAGAAGGAATTTTACAATCCTGAGGTAGCCATGAAGCGCGCCGAAGAATTCGATGCTTCGATATGTTCGGAAACGCTCGCAGGCTTGTTTCGCAAGCAACAAGCTTGGGACAAGGCCTTGGCCTGTTACAGCAGACTACAGTTGAAATTTCCCGAAAAAAGCGCGTACTTTGCAGCCCTTATAACTGAAGTCGAAAACGAAAAACGAAATCACGAATCATGACCTGGATACTTATACTCGGAATCATTGTCTCCATCTTGTTGATGCTCATCATCTTGGTTCAAAACCCTAAAGGTGGCGGATTGGCTTCCAATTTTGCCTCAGGAAACCAGGTTTTTGGCGTAGAAAAAACCACTGATGTTGTTGAGAAAATCACATGGATTGGCGCCATTTTGATTGTTGTCATTTCTCTGGCTGCTGCTTCCTACAACGGCACCAAGAACGCACGCAACAACGGCAACCAGCCCGCTCAACAAGAGCAAAGCGATCTTCCAAACTTGGATTAATCCAAACAGACCTTGAACAAAAAAGCCCCGATGAATCGGGGCTTTTTTTATGCCTTTAAACGGCTCATTCCCCCGTCTATGGCCCAAACTTGACCGCTTATCCAAGAAGATTCCTGACTCAATAGAAAGCAAGCTGCCGAAGCTATGTCTTGAGGTTCTCCAATGCGACCTAAGGCATGTCGCGAAGCACTTTGGGCTTCTTTTTCCGGAGTATTCACCAAGCGCTCAGACAAGGGTGTACGCACCAACGAAGGTGCAATGGCATTGACCCGAATCGCTGGCGCCCATTCAGCCGCTAAGCTCCTTACAAGACCTTCTACGGCTCCTTTGGCAGCGGCCACAGAAGCGTGAAACGGCATGCCTTGCCCGACTGCTACGGTTGAAAACATAAGCACAGAAGCCTGCCCTGCAGCCTTTAATGCCGCCGTGCATTGCTGCAAAGCATGAACAGCCCCTAACACTGAAACTTGAAAATCGCGTTGAAAATCTTGCTGTTTCAACCCCCTAAACGGTTTCAAATTGATGGAACCCGGCGCATAAACCAAGCCATGCAATACATCAGGCAGTCCTTCAATCGCAGTATCCGATTCTGCGTCAAAAGGCAACCACTGTGCACCCGCTACATCGACCGATGTTCGGCTCAATACCCAAACGGAGTGGCCCTTTTGAATCAATTGTTCGGCCACCGCCAATCCAATACCCTTGGTACCACCAAATACAGCGTAATTCATTCTTTTATAACAGACCAAACCCACTGAGGGTTTGGACGCAAAGCATAAAAAAGCCCCGATGAATCGGGGCTTCCTTTCTTTCAAATCAGGATCTTTGGTTCAAGCCTTGGCGTGCAGCTAAATAAAGCCGCAAACAAAGATCAATCTACGCCTAAGCGCTGAGCCAGATCGAGGCCGTGTTGCTTGGCTGTTTCTTTGGCAATCTCATACCCTGCATCGGCGTGGCGAACAACTCCCATTCCTGGATCGTTGTGCAGTACGCGGGTCAATCGACGCTGAGCGTCGTCTGTTCCATCTGCTACAATAACCATTCCTGAGTGAATGCTGTAACCCAAACCTACCCCACCTCCGTGGTGCAGACTTACCCAAGAAGCTCCGCCCGCCGTATTGATAAAGGCATTCAAAATGGGCCAATCGGCTACGGCATCAGATCCATCCATCATGGCTTCGGTTTCTCGGTTGGGAGAAGCGACTGAGCCCGTATCCAAATGATCGCGACCAATCACTATTGGGGCTTTCAATTCCCCAGTGCGCACCATTTCATTGAAGGCCAAAGCCGCCTTCTGACGCTCACCCTGACCCAACCAACAAATTCGAGCCGGCAAGCCTTGAAAAGCAATGCGCTCTTGTGCCATAGTTACCCAACGGCGCAAACTCTCGTTCTCAGGGAAGAGTTCCAATATTTTGCGATCAGTGGCGTAAATATCTTCAGGGTCACCGCTCAAAGCCACCCATCTGAATGGACCTTTACCCTCGCAGAACAAGGGGCGAATATAGGCCGGCACAAAACCAGGAAAATCAAAAGCATTCTTCAATCCCTTTTCCAAGGCACGGCCGCGCAGGTTGTTGCCGTAATCAAAGGTGATGGCTCCTTTTTTCTGCATTTCCAGCATCAATTCCACGTGTTTGACCATGGTTTGATAACTCAGTTCCACGTATTGATCGGGATTGCTTTCGCGCAAGGTATCAGCCGCATGTGTGCTCATGTTCATGGGGTAATACCCTATCAATGGGTCGTGAGCCGAAGTCTGGTCCGTCAAGGTATCGGGAATCACATTTCGCTCTAACATGCGCTGTAGCAAATCAACAGCGTTGGCTTTGACACCAATGCTAACCGCATCGCCCTTTTCTTTGGCAGCCAAGGCCATATCAATCGCCTCGTCAATGTCTCGAGACATAAAATCCAAATAACGGGTCTCCAAGCGCTTGCGAATTCGCCACTCTTCCACTTCGGCCACCAAGGCCACCCCTTCGTTCATGGTAATAGCCAGAGGCTGAGCCCCGCCCATTCCACCCAATCCAGCGGTTACGTTCAAGGTTCCTTTCAACGAACCGCCAAAATGTTGGCGGGCACACTCGGCATAGGTCTCGTAAGTACCCTGCACAATGCCCTGAGAGCCAATGTAGATCCAACTTCCAGCCGTCATCTGGCCATACATCATCAATCCTTTGGCTTCCAGCTCGCGGAAATGATCCCAGTTGGCCCAATTGGGCACCAACTGAGAATTGGATATCAAAACGCGAGGCGCGTCTTTGTGAGAGGGCAAAATGGCTACCGGCTTACCGCTCTGTACCATCAAGGTCTCATCTTCATTCAAATCTTTCAACGCGGCACAAATCTGATCAAAGGCTTCCCAGTTTCGGGCGGCCTTGCCTAATCCACCGTAAACGATGAGATCTTCAGGCCTTTCAGCCACTTCTGGATCGAGGTTGTTGTGCAGCATGCGATAGGCCGCTTCTTGGACCCATCCTTTGCAATTCAATGTTGTTCCCGTGGGCGCTTTCAGCACGCGAGGTCCCTTCATGACTTCCATATGGCAAAGATAACCACAGAGGGCCGAAAGGGTTTGCTCGAAAGGACTAGAATTTCATGGTCAAGCCAATTCTTCGACGCGGAATATCCAATTCGGTTACCCGCACTCGAACGGCTTGGCCCAGGCTCAATTTCTCCGACGGATGCTTCAAAAACTCATGGCATATTTGGCTGATGTGCACCAAACCATCTTGTTTGACACCGATGTCAACAAAGGCCCCAAAATTGGTCAAGTTGGTCACTACACCATGCAGTTCCATACCCGAATCCAAGTCTTCTATCTTTCGCACTTTCCTATCAAAAGCCGAGGCTTCTGCCTGTCCCCTCATGTCTAGCCCAGGCTTAAGCAATTCGGCCACTATATCCTTCAAGGTGGGCAAACCAATACCTTGAGTTTCGTTCACTAAGCTTGACAAGTCCAATTCCTTAAGAGCGGCTTCATTGGCAATCAAGTCCGAAACTTTGAGTTTGAGTTGGGCCGCCATCTGCTTCAAAACAGCGTAACGCTCGGGGTGAATGCCTGTGTTTTCAATGGGGTCGTTGCCTCTAATTCGCAAAAAACCGGCACTCTGCTCAAAGGCTTTTGCCCCTAAGCGAGGCACATCCATAAGTTGACTGCGCTTGACAAAAGGACCCTTTTGGGCTCGGTAGGCGACAATGTTTTCAGCTAAGACAGGACCCAAACCACTGACCTGGGTCAATACGTGTTTGCTGGCTGTATTCAGGTTGATTCCCACCGCGTTTACGGCAGACTCCAACACTTGATCCAATCGCTTCTTCAGCAAGGTCTGATTCACATCGTGCTGGTATTGGCCTACTCCTATGCTTTTGGGATCAATTTTTACCAATTCACTCAACGGGTCTTGCAAGCGACGACCGATGCTTACAGCTCCCCTTACGGTGACGTCTTCATTGGGAAATTCTTCTCGCGCTATGGCTGAAGCAGAATAAACACTAGCCCCACTTTCGTTCACCGAATACACTTCGATTCCCAGCGGTTCTAACGCATCGCGGCACAGATCTTCGGTCTCGCGACCTGCCGTTCCATTCCCCACCGCTACGGCCTGAATTCCAAACTGCTGAGACCAACGCTTCAAATCAGCCACAGCAGCATCCCACTGTCGCTGAGGTTCATGAGGATAGATGACCCCATGAAAGATCAAGGTACCCGCTGGATCCAAGGCCACTACTTTACAACCTGTTCTATACCCCGGATCAACGGCTAGAACAGCTTTTTCTCCTAAGGGTGCAGCCAGCAACAATTGGCGCACATTAAGGGCAAATACCCCAATAGCATCTTCCTCAGCCTTGGCTCGGGCATCGGCTAGCCATTCGTTTTCCAAACTGGGTTGAAGCAAGCGCTTGTATGCATCTTCAGCGGCCTGGCCTACTTGATCACTGGAATCACCGTAGCCTTTCAAACAATGCCGCTTGAGCATGGGCCAAGTTCGCTCTTCCCAAGGGGCTTCTACTTTTAGACTAAGAAAACCCAAATCTGCCCCACGGCTGACAGCCATGAGTCTATGATGCTGTACCCTCTTTAAGGGCTCTTGATAATCGAAGTAATCCCGAAACTTTTGGGCATCCACATGATCCTTTTTCCCTCGCGCTGGCTTGACCCATATACTTCCTTGCTGAGCCCAGAGCTCACGGGTTTTGTTGCGCAGTGGAACGTCTTCTGAAATCCACTCCGCCACGATGTCTCGCGCGCCCTGCAAGGCCTCCTCCCGCGACATACCAACAGGTTGGTGCGCCTTCAAAATTTGAGATAAATGCGGATTTTTTTGCTTGAATATTTCCTGCGCTAAAGGCTCCAACCCTTTCTCGCGCGCCGCATCGGCGCGCGTTTTGCGACGTGCCTTGTAAGGCAAGTACAAATCTTCTAATTCTTGCAAGGTATTGGCCTTCAAAATAGACTGCTCCAATTCGTTTGTCAATTTGCCTTGTTCACGAATGGAATCCAGCACAAAAACCCGGCGCTTCTCCAACTGCTCCAATGCTTCAGCTTCTTCCTTGATGGAGATAATTTGAACCTCGTCCAAATGACCGGTGGCTTCCTTTCTATAACGTGCAATAAAAGGTACTGTAGACCCCTCACCGAGCAATTTCAACACCGCTTTTCGCTGCCACTCCTTTATTCCAGACACTGAATGCATAGTGAACGAAAATACATCGGCACTGAAACGCTAATGGACTAATTTGCCACCGATTTTTCCACTATGAGAATCGCGCTTCCCCTGGTGTTATGGACTGTTTTAACAGTTTTATGGCCTTGGCCTGTCATGGCCTTGAATGTATGTATGGGGAAGCGTCTATTTTCTGTTCAGGAACTGAGCACAGACTTGCTCAGTTTTTGGCCTTGCTCGTCACAAACCAGTTCATGATGCCAGAACTGAACCTTTCGAAAATCAAACCCACAGAGTTTGGATAGGTACAATTGGGCAGCCGTACTGATCAACAAATCTTCACCTCGAACTATATGGGTTATCGATTGCCAGCAATCTTCCAGTAGGGATACCCACTGATAGGCGGGTATTCCATCTTTGCGCCAAATGACGAAATCTCCCAATTCCTGCTGCAAATCCAAGCAAACCAGTCCTTGTTCTTTATCCCGCCAAACTACTTCTACGGATTCATCAACCTTCAATTTCAAGGCATACTTGCGTTGAGCGGCACCAGATTCCAACACTTCAAGCGCTACGGGCAATTCGGCCTTTGAAAGCAGCGTTTCTCGGCAGGAACATACCTTGTCCTTCCGAGAACAAGAACACAAATACAAAAGCCCAGACCCTCCCCATTCTAACAAGGCTTGCTTGTAATCATCCACGCGCAGGCGTTGCGAATATTGGGAAAGATGCTCTTCGGCTGTACGAGGACCCAATTCCCAGGTCAAACCTGCTTCTTCGAGGTCTACGAATATGCGCTCAATGTAATCAGGCCTGGCCCGTGGGCCATCCATATCATCAATGCGCAGAAGCACTTCCCCTTGGCATTCATTCATCCATCGGCGAATGCGCTGAAAATTAGCCAAATTCCCAGCATGCAAATAGCCACTAGGAGTTGGCGCAAAGCGTGATCTTAGCATTACATGTTGCGTCGGTATTGGCCACCGACAGAGAACAATGATTCCGTGATTTGACCCAAGCTGCAATATTTGCAGGCCTCCATCAATTCCTCAAACAAATTTTGCTGAGCGATGGCCGCCACCTGCAATCGATGCAAATGCTCTGATGAACGGTCAGCATAGTAGGTATGCAAATCTTTGATCGTTTTGATCTGCTGCTGCTTTTCCTCTTCTGTTGAGCGAATCACCTCTCCAGGAACCAAAGTGGGCGATCCTTTGGAGTTCAAGAAAGTATTGACCCCTACAATGGGATACTCCCCCGTATGCTTTAAGGTTTCGTAGTACAAGCTTTCCTCTTGAATCTTTCCTCGCTGATACATGGTTTCCATGGCCCCGAGCACCCCTCCGCGTTCGGTGATTCTATCAAACTCCGTCAACACAGCCTCTTCGACCAAATCAGTCAATTCTTCAATGATGAAAGAACCTTGAATGGGATTCTCATTTTTGGCCAGACCCAACTCTTTATTGATGATCAACTGAATGGCCATGGCACGGCGCACACTTTCCTCTGTGGGAGTGGTAATGGCCTCGTCATAGGCATTCGTATGCAAGCTGTTGCAGTTGTCATATATGGCATACAAGGCCTGCAACGTAGTGCGAATATCGTTGAAGTCGATTTCCTGAGCGTGCAAGGATCGACCGCTGGTTTGGATGTGATACTTCAACATCTGTGAGCGAGCATTTCCTCCGTACTTCAACTTCAAAGCCTTAGCCCACAAACGACGAGCCACTCGACCGATGACCGCATACTCGGGATCTACGCCATTGGAGAAGAAGAAACTCAAATTGGGCGCAAAATCATCGATGTGCATGCCTCGGCTTAGGTAGTACTCCACATAGGTAAAGCCATTGGCCAGCGTAAAGGCCAATTGGGTAATGGGGTTGGCCCCCGCCTCGGCAATGTGGTAACCCGAAATCGATACGCTGTAGAAATTGCGTACCTTTTTGTCAATGAAATAAGCCTGAACATCGCCCATCAAACGAAGGGCAAACTCCGTTGAGAAAATGCAGGTATTCTGGGCCTGATCTTCTTTTAAAATGTCGGCTTGAACGGTACCGCGAACTTGACTCAGGGTATAGGCCTTAATGCGGGCATAGGTTTCGGCGTCCAATACTTGATCGCCGGTAACACCCAACAGCATCAAGCCCAAGCCATCATTGCCCGCAGGCAATTCGGCATTGTATCGGGGACGAGCCAAGCCTTTTGAGGCATACATAGCATCAATCTTGGCATTTATTTCGGCTTCCATGCCCTGCTCTTTGATGTACAACTCGCATTGTTGATCAATGGCAGCATTCATAAAGAAGCCTAACAGCATTGGGGCTGGGCCGTTGATGGTCATGGAAACCGAGGTCTTCGGATCAGCCAAATTAAAACCGCTGTACAAGCGCTTCGCGTCGTCCAAACAACTGATACTTACCCCTGAGTTGCCAATTTTACCATAGATATCAGGGCGAGTATCGGGATTACGACCGTACAAAGTGACGGAATCAAATGCCGTACTCAGACGCTTGGCGGGCATGGCCATTGAAACATAATGGAATCGCTTATTGGTACGCTCAGGGCCACCTTCACCCGCAAACATACGGGTGGGATCCTCGCCTTCTCTTTTGAAGGGATAAATACCCGCCGTGTATGGAAACTCGCCCGGCACATTCTCCTTAAGCTGCCATTCGAGCAAATCACCCCAGGCTTGGTAACGAGGAGTCACCACTTTCGGAATTGCCGTATGGCTCAAACTTTCTGTATGCGTTTTCAAGCGCAACTCTTTGTCGCGCACCTTGAATACGTATTCTTCGTTTTTATACAAATCACGCTTCGCTTGCCAGTTTTCAATCAGAGCCGTATTGGAGGGGCTCAATTGGCTTTTTACTGACTCATAGACCAGGCTCAACTCTTGGATCAAAGCCTCTGATCCATTCTGCTCCTTCATTTGCTGAATGGTCTCAGACAAAGCGTACAACCGCTGAGCCAATTTCTTTTGCTCGCGCACTTGACCATCATACCCTCGATTGTATTCAGCGATCTCACTCAGGTAGCGATTGCGAGAAGGGGGAATGACAAAAATTTTCTCACTGAGCTCCTCACTGGCTTCTACGGCAGTCTTGAAATCAGCACCGGTTTTGGCCGCCACCGTATCCATCAAACAGCGGTACAAGGCATTCATGCCTGGATCGTTGAACTGAGAGGCTATGGTTCCAAAAACAGGCATTCGCTCTACATCAGTTTCAAACAATTTATGATTGCGTTGGTACTGCTTTCGCACATCGCGCAGCGCATCCAAAGCTCCACGTTTATCAAACTTGTTCAATGCCACCACATCGGCGTAATCGAGCATGTCAATCTTTTCCAACTGGGTAGCAGCCCCGTATTCTGGAGTCATCACATACATGGCTACGTCGCAATGTTCTGTGATCATAGTGTCGCTCTGACCAATGCCGCTGGTTTCAACAATCACTAAATCATAACCCGCCACTTTCAAAATGGCTACCGCGTCATCTACATGGCTACTCATGGCCAAATTGGCCTGCCTTGTGGCCATTGAACGCATGTAGACTCGCTCGTTGTGAATGCTATTCATGCGAATGCGATCACCCAAAAGGGCTCCTCCTGTTTTGCGCTTGGATGGATCAATGGAGATGATGGCCAATGTTTTTTCCGGAAAATCAACCAAATAGCGGCGAACCAATTCATCCACCAATGAACTCTTGCCCGCCCCACCTGTACCGGTTATGCCCAAAACAGGGGTGCTCAAATCAGCAGCTTGTTCGCGTATGGCTTGCAGTTGTGCTGCGTGTCTTTCGGGGAAATTTTCTGCCGCTGAAATCAAGCGCGCCAAATCACGGTTATGGCGAGTCGACAGCCTAACATTCTCCTGAGACTCAGAGCCCAAGGCCTGGTCGCTTCGCTTAACCAAGTCATTGATCATGCCTTGCAGACCCATAGACCGGCCGTCATCAGGACTGTAGATACGGGCAATGCCGTAGTCCATCAGCTCTTGTATTTCTTCAGGAAGTATGACCCCTCCGCCGCCACCGAAAATCTGAATGTGATCAGCTCCTCGTTCCTTAAGCAGGTCGTACATATACTTAAAGTATTCGATATGACCTCCTTGATACGAAGTCATAGCAATGGCGTTGGCATCTTCTTGAATCGCCGTTTCTACTACCTCTTGAACGCTACGATCGTGGCCCAGGTGAATCACCTCACAACCGGTAGACTGAATAATGCGGCGCATTACATTGATGGCGGCATCGTGCCCGTCGAACAAACTGGCGGCCGTCACCACCCGCACTTTATTGACGGGAGTGTAAACTAGAGTCTCCATAAATGACCCTACAAAGGTAGGCAATTCAGGATTTCAGACTATTCAGACAAACACGCAGATAATGCAGGGCTAGAATGCACAAACCGGCTATAAAAAAGGGCATGGCCCAATGTCGCTTGGTATCATCGAAATAGAACTCTCCGAACATCCAGATGGCATTCGCCGTTATCCAAGAACTAATGGCCAAGTTATGAGCCAATTCTGAACGATCGCCTCGGCTCAACCAGGTAATCCAGAGACTCAATAGAAAGGTGGGGACAGCCATGGTAACGCCCAAAACTTTGAAATCCGAAATCCAAGCAAAATCCTTCAACAGCCAAAAGACAATGTGCAGATTTTCCTTGGCCCTCAATCTCGAATTCATGGGGCGAAGATAGCATCAGCCGACTACCTTTGTTTGACCGAACCCCAAAGCCTAGCGCTGCCCCTTGCAAACGAATTTTGAGATAGAGAATAACCCTGTTTTAAACCCCAGCGATTCGTGGGGATTTTGGGGCTCATGCTTTAGCCAGGAAATGTCCCAACGCTTCCGTCTAAAGGGCTTACCGATTTGGCAGCACCCGCACGGAACAGTTTTCAGTTCCCGGGCCATGCGCGAACAATTGCGAGCATTGCGTAGAGGCCATTGGGACCTTGTCGAAACACCCGATGGATGCAGGAGCTGGCAGGCCGCTCACAAAATTCCGATCCATGACGAGCAACAAGATATTCAAGAACTACGCACTCAATTGGGTCGTTTGGATTTGCTGTTCATCACTCTCGGGTCTGCCTATACCTACTACCACAAGCCCAGTGAAATCTGGGCAGCCAACTGCCATAAAATTGACCAGCGCAGCTTCACCAAACACCTGCTGAGCCCCGATGAAATAGCCGCTGATTTATTAGAGATTCGCTCCCATCTTCAGTCGTTAAACCCATCTTTAAAAGTCATATGGACCTTGAGCCCCGTTCGCCATCTGCGAGACGGAATTGTGGAAAACGCCCGAAGCAAAGCCCATTGTTTGACGGCCCTTCACCGGCACATAGAGTCTTCAAGCGACATGTACTTCCCCTCCTATGAAATCGCCACTGAAGAGTTGCGCGATCACCGTCATTTTGCGGCCGATATGGCCCACTTAAACGCCGAAGCCGTTGACTACATTTTCCTTCGCCTCTGCCAAGCTTGGGGTACAGAAGCATTGATGGCACTTCTCTCTTAGTTGGATTTCCCAGCTGAACTGTTGGCATCCAAACTTAGGCGATCAGCCAATTCTTGCATGGGCTCTTCCAAACGGTGGTAATTCGGTTCTACGGCCCTCAATCTCTGGGTGATATCAATGGCTTCTGCTTCATTCTCACGCAGTGCCTTTTCCAGCTTCAAAGCTTCCTTTCTGTATTCAGACCTGTCTTGGTCATACTGTCCCGACTGTATGGCTTTTGACAGTCCTTTAAGGGTATAAAATTGCTCTTCCGAACGCAGAACTGCTTGAGAATACCGCTCGCTTAAATCTCGATAAATGCGAAAAATGGAGTTGTACAAACTCGCGTTTTCTTGATCAGATTCGCTCAAGTCTGCAGCCTGAACAAACTTCAAGGCCTTCAAGCGCACATCCATGCGCTCTTTTCTTTCGGAAATCTCTTCCATGCTATACACATACAAGGCACGGGTCTGATTGAGCTGCCTAAAAAGGGAGTCGTTAAACTGTTGGCAAACCTTGCGGTTTTCTACACCAGAAACTGATTCTCCACATGAGCCTATAAATAGAGCAAAAATCAAGGCCCATATTCCGCAATGCTGCGCTATATTCGGCAGGGTTAAACGCCAATTCCAATCCTTCATATGAGTTCGGGCACGAAAATACGAAAAGCACGGCATTGGACTTTTTTAAAGTCCGTGTTTTGGCTCGGATGTACCGCGTTTGGAGGGCCCCAACTTCATTTGCCCCAATTCAAGAAACGCTTGGTCGACAAGCATCGATTCATTGATGAAGAAGACCTGATTGAAATCAACGCCTTTTGCAGCGTTCTGCCCGGACCCAGCACTACACAAACCATTACGGCCATCGGCTACAAGGTTGGCGGAGGTAAATTGGCGTTTTTGGCCTTGTTAGCTTGGGCTTTGCCCGGAGCTTTGCTGATGTCAATCATTGCATTATCGCCCAGGTTTTTAGGATTTAGCCAACTGCGATTTTTGCAACCCATGGTAGCCGCTTTCTTGATTTTTGCCATTGTTACCATGGCAAAATGGATCAAACCCAGCGGCATGAATTACAGCATTGCCTTAACAGCCGGCATTTTGGGCTTTTTTCTTCAAACTCCCTGGTTCTTCCCTATCGGAGTGCTTACTGCCGGTTATTTGAGTTCGCGATTCAACCAAAGAGAATTCTTACCCAAACCTTCCGACAACAAACCCATAGTTTGGCGAAACCTGATCATATTCCTGGCCATTTTCGCCTCTGTTGGAGCGGGAGGCATCATTTTAGCCCTGTACGATTCGCCCTATGCCCTACCGGTGCGATTGTTTGAGAACACCTACCGAATCAGTGTCTTCTCATTTGGAGGGGGAAATGTTCTAGCCGCGATGGGCGTAGAGCAATATGTACTGCACAAACCCCGTATGAGCATGGAAGAATTCAATACGGGCCTTGGTCTACTGCAAGCTCTCCCCGGCCCAAACTTCAACTTAGCGGTTTATTTGAATGCCATAGCCATGAAAAACGGCGGCTTTGGATTCCTTGGCCAATTGTTGGGCTGCTTCTTGGGACTTGTAGCCGTTTTCCTACCCGGAACCATGGCTGTTTTGTTCGCTTACCCCCTGTGGGGCCGACTGAAAAATATCGAAGGCTTTCGCAAGAGCATCGATGGAATCTTCGCTGTCTCTGTGGGCTTTATTCTAACGGCTACTTTGATATTGAACCTGTACTTCTTTCAAAATCTGCAAAGTTTGGCCATGGATTCGCGATCTGACCAAATAGCCATGCACGCGTCTATCTACGCATTGTCCTTAGGTCTTTTGTGGAGCCGCAAGTTGCCTTTACCGATAATTGTCATCATTGTGCTGATTTTGGGCTACTTCCTTCCTATCTAAGGCAGCTAAAACCCTATTTTTGATCCATGTATTTCCGGGTTTTCGCTCTCTTGGCCCTGCTGGCTACCTCTTTGGCTCGCCCTCAGCAGGCCTCTGCCCAGCCAGGACCAGAAAACAACCCCTACATCTTATTTACCGGTCTAGTGCTGACCTCTGACAGCTTGAAAGCCATCCCTTATGTGCAAATCAGAAGCACCAAACGCGGCTTAATTGGCTACACCGATCTCAGCGGATATTTCGACGTTGTCGTGCGAAAAGGCGACACCATCGAATTCGCCCAAGTGGAAAAAGTAAACTCCTGGCATGTGGTCCCCGACACCTTGACGGGCAAACGATACAATGTGGTCAAACTCATGACCCAAGACACGATCTACATTCCCGCCATTTTCATTCGGGCCCTTCCTCCAAAAGCACTGTTTGCCCATGAATTCGTTCACAGCCATATTCAAGCAGACGCCTATGAAAGAGCCCGCCAAAACTTGGAAATGGAAGCCGCCAAAGACGCATTGAAGCTGCATCCAGCCGATGCCCATGCCTCTCAAACCCTTCTGGCCCAGTCGCGAGCCAATCAGCTCTACTATTATAACCAAGCCCCACCTCAGAATTACCTTTCTCCAACGGCTTGGATGCAATTTCTGGAGGCTTGGAAAAGGGGTGACTACAAGAAAAAAGTACCCCGCCAGGGCACTTACATCAGCCCTTATTAATTTTCATTCAAGGTTTTCCCTTGTTTGCTCAGCAACAGTTCCAACTGCTCCTCAGCACTCAAAGCACCGGCACGAATCAATTCCGCTACAACGCGGCTACTGGCTCGAACATTGCTGTCGGCACTCAAGCGAGAAGCGCTATCCAAGCAGCGCAATTGATTTCCATAATCTCCTACTTGTTCAAAAGCTGCTGCCGCACGCATGTACAAGCGATCAACGGGAGTATACTCGCTGCCTGTGGCATATTCCAAAGCCCAAACTCCAGCCCTTCCAAACTGCCCTCTGGATTCAGCCGTAGCAATGGCCAATTCCGCTAACTGCTTTGCGCGAGGGTGACCCGTATTCAATTGGTAGAATTGCCACAATTGATCGGCCAGACTGTCGTTTTTGAATTCCGCAAGCGAATCCAGCAACCTCAGAGCTTGCTTTCTCTCTTGCTCCGACTCAATGGCTTTGATATCCAAAACCGAGGTTTGGGGATTGGGCAGATAACCCTCGACCCAGTCCAATTGAGAATAGGCTTGGTCTACTTTGCTTTGACAAGCGGTTAATACCAGCAAAACCACCGAAGTGAAACGCCATTGATTCATGGCTCAAAAATACAATCCAAGCCCGGATTCAGGTGTGAAAAACTCGTACATATCTTCCCATTTGCATGGGGTAAGTTTGTTCACCATGAGCGAAACTGTCAAGTATACCGAAGACGAGATACGAAGTCTAGACTGGAAAGAACACATCCGGTTAAGGCCTGGTATGTACATCGGTAAACTGGGCGATGGTACGGCAAGTGACGATGGCATTTATGTCTTGGTCAAGGAGATATTGGACAACAGCATCGACGAGCACGTCATGGGCCATGGCAAGCGCATTGACATTCGCATCGACGACAAAAAAGTCTACATACGAGATTTTGGGCGGGGCATTCCCTTGGGCAAAGTCATCGACTGTGTATCCAAAATCAACACAGGAGGCAAGTACGACTCCAAGGCCTTCCAAAAATCAGTCGGATTGAACGGTGTCGGAACCAAAGCCGTCAATGCCTTGAGTACCCACTTCATAGTTCAGAGTTTTCGCGATGGAAAAAGCAAACGAGCCGAATTCAACCGAGGGGAATTGACCCTTGATGCTCCCGCGAGCGACAGTACTGAACCCAACGGAACCTACATTGAGTTCGAACCCGATGCTAGCATTTTCAAAAACTACCGCTTCATCAGCGATTACTTGCGGGAGCAGGTTAAAAATTACACCTACCTTAACTCAGCCCTTACCATAAAATACAACGGAGAGAGCTTCGCTTCTCGCCGGGGTTTGTTGGACCTACTAGAGACCAAGGTAACGGCTGAAGACGCTTTATACCCCGTCATTCACGCCAAAGGTGAAGACATTGAAATAGCCTTCACCCATACTCAAGCCTATGGCGAGGAATACTACTCATTTGTAAATGGGCAATACACCACTCAAGGTGGAACCCATTTGCAGGCCTTTCGGGAAGCCTTTGTCAAAACCATTCGCGAGCACTTCAAGAAAGACTTTGATGCTACAGACATACGCGGTTCCATATCTGCTGCCATCTCCATACGCGTCATGGAGCCGGTATTTGAAAGCCAAACCAAAACCAAATTAGGCAGTGCCGACATGGGCCCAGATGGCCCTTCGATCAAAGTAGCTGTCATGGAATTCGTCAAAAAACAAGTTGACGATTACCTGTACCAAAACCAACCTGTGGCCGATGCATTGCTCAAGAAAATTCTCCAAAACGAGAGAGAGCGCAAAGACATGGCCGGGGTTCAAAAATTGGCCAAAGAGCGAGCCAAAAGAGCCAATCTTCACAACAAGAAATTGCGCGATTGCCGGGTTCACTTAGCCGATATCAAAAACGACGACCGCTTTGATACCACTTTGTTCATTACAGAGGGTGATAGTGCATCAGGAAGCATAACCAAAAGTCGAAATCCCAATTTGCAAGCCGTATTCTCCCTTCGAGGCAAACCCTTGAATTGTTATGGCCTAAAAAAGAAGGTGGTTTACGAAAACGAAGAATTCAACTTGCTTCAACACGCTTTAAACATCGAAGAGAGCTTGGACGATTTGCGCTACAACCGCATCGTACTGGCCACTGATGCCGATGTAGACGGCATGCACATTCGCTTGTTGATGATGACCTTCTTCTTGCAGTTTTTCCCTGATTTGGTTCGCAATGGGCATTTGTTTATCCTGCAAACTCCCTTGTTCCGCGTTCGAAACAAAAAAGAAACCATTTATTGTTACAGTGAGCAAGAACGCCGCGATGCCATAGCCAAATTGGGAAGCAAGCCCGAGATTACCCGATTCAAGGGACTGGGTGAGATTTCTCCCGAAGAATTTGCCCGATTCATTGGCGAAGACATACGACTGGAACCCGTCATCTTAAAAGAAGATGCCTCCATTGAGAAAATCTTGAGCTACTACATGGGCAAGAACACCCCTGATCGACAAGAATTCATCATTGAAAACCTGGTCGTTGAAAAAGACGAACCCGAAATTGTCTCTTTATCAGCCGAAGCATAAAAAAAGGCCCCGATTGCTCGGGGCCTTTTCATTAGAATTTCAACGATTAATAACGGTAGTGGTCCATCTTGAAAGGACCGCTTACCTGAACACCTATGTAATCAGCCTGCTCCTTAGACAACTCGGTCAATTCTGCACCGATTTTGGCCAAGTGCAAACGAGCAACCTTTTCATCCAAATGCTTGGGCAACACGTAAACCTGATTTTCGTAGTTCTTGTAGTTGTTCCACAATTCGATTTGAGCCAAGGTCTGGTTGGTAAAACTGTTGCTCATCACAAAGCTGGGGTGGCCCATAGCACAACCCAAGTTCACCAAGCGGCCTTCTGCCAATACGATGATTTCATTGCCATCTACATTGAAAATATCAACCTGAGGCTTCACCGAATATTTGCTTGAACCGTAATTCTTGTTCAACCAAGCCATGTCAATCTCATTGTCAAAGTGGCCAATGTTGCAAACAATAGTCTTGTCTTTCATGGCCTTGAAATGTTCACCGGTTACAATGTTGCAGTTACCAGTAGCGGTTACTACGATATTGGCTTCAGTTATGGCTTTCTCCAATTTTACGACCTGGTAACCATCCATAGCGGCTTGAAGAGCGCAAATGGGGTCAATCTCTGTTACCAATACACGAGCACCGGCTCCGCGAAGCGATTCAGCGCTGCCTTTTCCTACGTCACCGTAACCGCAAACCACAGCCACTTTACCGGCCATCATGATATCAGTGGCGCGGCGAATGGCGTCTACCAATGATTCTTTGCAACCATACTTGTTGTCAAATTTGCTCTTGGTCACTGAGTCGTTCACATTGATAGCGGGCATGGGCAAAGTACCCTTGGCTACGCGCTCATACAATCGGTGAACACCGGTAGTGGTCTCTTCGCTCAAACCGCGAATAGCCTCAACCAATTGAGGGTAGCGATCCAAAACCATATTAGTCAAGTCACCACCGTCGTCCAAAATCATGTTCAACGGCTGCTGCTCAGGCCCAAAATGCAAGGTTTGCTCAATACACCAGTCAAACTCTTCTTCGGTTTGACCTTTCCAGGCGTACACCTGAATACCAGCCGCAGCAATGGCAGCAGCAGCGTGGTCTTGAGTCGAGAAAATATTGCAGGAACTCCAAGTTACTTCAGCTCCCAAAGCCGCCAAAGTCTCAATCAAAACAGCGGTTTGAATGGTCATGTGCAAACAGCCCGCAATGCGAGCGCCCTTCAAGGGTTTGCTTTCACCATATTCTTCACGAAGAGCCATTAAGCCAGGCATTTCAGCCTCAGCCAACATAATTTCTTTACGGCCCCATTCCGCTAAGCCGATGTCTTTAACCTTGTACGGTAAGTATTGAGATGTTGCAGTCATTTCGCCGCAAAGGTACAACCTTTCTATCGGCTATCTCGCTGTTTAACAAAGTAAGGCGGTTTCTTCACCAAGGCCTTAGAAGCCACAATTGCACCCGCCGCGGTCGTGCGTACGAGTAGCGGCCTTCTGCGTACCACATGATCCCAGCGCTGTCAATACCATCAGAGCCAACAAAGCCCAAACCGACTGTTTGAATTTTTGCATAGTTCACAAATCTACACTGACAAGTCCCCTTGCCCAAGGCTTTTGATGTAAAATTGCAGTGCATTATGGAGTTCCTTTTATCGCTTATCGATTTGGCCAAAGATTGGGTGCTGCACCTTGACGAAAAATTGGAATGGCTGGTCGGCGAATACCAGACCCTTACCTACCTCATACTTTTCCTCATCGTCTTTGTTGAAACTGGATTGGTTGTCATGCCCTTACTACCTGGCGATTCCCTGCTTTTTGCGGCAGGATCTATTGCGGCACTTGACGGCACTCTCAACATCGCCATTTTGATCCCCTTGCTTATCGTGGCCGCCTTGTTGGGCGACAACACCAACTACTTCATAGGTTCTCGATTTGGCGTGAGGGTATTCGAATTGAATTGGAAACTCCTGAAGCGCGAATACTTGGAGCGTACCGAAACCTTTTATGAAAAACACGGCGGATACACCCTCATCATGGCCCGTTTTGTTCCCATAGTCAGGACTTTTGCTCCCTTTGCCGCTGGCTTGGGAACCATGAAATACCGAACCTTTTTGATGTATTGCATCGCAGGAGCGGTTCTTTGGGTCAGCAGCATCAGCACCTTGGGTTATGTATTGGGCTCTCATCCATGGGTCAAGGCCCATTTTGAAACCGTTGTTTTTGGTATAATCGGCATATCCTTGCTACCCGTATTGTGGCAAGCGCTCAAATCAAAATGGAGTTAAAACAGCGAATAGGTTTGCTGGGACATCCCGTTTCGCACAGCCAGTCGCCTGCGCTTTTTGCTCCTTTATTTGACACCGATCTATTGGATTGGGAATACCAACTCCTCGACACAGGCACGGAAGAAGAGCTTTACGAGCAGCTTTCTTCCTCCCAATTCACTGGCTTCAATGTCACCATTCCTTACAAAAAGACGGTTCTAAAACAAGTGGCCAACCGCAGCCCGCGCGTGGCTCGTATTGGTGCGGCCAATACCCTATATCGATTGGAGAACGGCACCTGGATGGCTGAAAATACCGACTATGATGGATTTCTGGCCACTTTTAATAAAGGGCGCTTGGAATGGAATTTCACCCCAAAACAAGCCCTCATTCTCGGAACAGGTGGCTCTTCCAAAGCCGTTCAAGCCGTCCTTGAGGATTTACAACTCCCGTACCAATGCGTCAGCCGTACCCCATCAACTTCGAATCTCACATACGAAAGACTACTTTCCGGTAGTTGGGAGTCTTGCCTAGTGGTGAATTGCACCCCAGTAGGAATGACTCCTGACATAGATTCAAGCCCTCTGGCCGATCTTAGCTTTCTCAAGGGACCCAATGCCCTAATTGATTTGGTTTACAACCCAAGCCGAACCAGACTGATGGAACAATTTCAATCTTTGGGACATTGGGCTACGAATGGCAGCTTGATGCTACGCGTTCAAGCCGAGGCTGCTTGGAAATTATTTCGCACGCATACTTGGAATCCCACTTCGGCTTAAGATAGGTCGAGCCCGGCTCAGTCATTTCGCAAAAACATGACCGGCATCATGGTTTCTATTTAAAACGATTCTAAATTTGCGCCATGCCCATGACAGCCGATCAGCTCCGCAACGGGGAGAGCGCAGTAATTGCCTCTTTGCACGAAGGGGAATTTCGCTTGCGATTGGCCGAGATGGGCTGTGTGCCCGGAACTCGAATCAAAAGAGAGTACCAAGCACCTGGAGGTGACCCCATCGCATTCCGCATCGATACTTATCTCTTGGGATTGCGATTGGAAGAAGCTCGCTTGATTGAAATTCTTCCGGAAGACAAAGGAGGAATCGCTTGAGACGCATTGCACTTGTGGGCAACCCTAATTGCGGTAAAACCACTTTATTCAATCGACTGACTGGTCTTCAGCAGCACACTAGCAATCTTCCTGGCACAACGGTAGAGGCCCACCATGGCAAATTCAAATTAGCCAATGAGACAATTGAACTCATTGATCTACCCGGTATCTACAGCTTATTCGCCGAGTCTGACGATGAAAAATTGGTTGTTCATCATTTATTAGGCGAAGGCGTTGAGAAACCCGACGCCATATTGTTGGTTCTCGATTCTTCTAATCTTCGCAGAAATCTCTTACTTCAACAACAGCTTCAAGACCTCGGCTACCCCAGCGCGGCCGTCTTAACCATGCAAGACTCCGCCAAACGCAGAGGGCTTGAATTGGATATTAATCAGCTTGAGAAACAATTGGGTCTCCCAATCATGGGCATCAACCCCCGTAAAGACCGCCAATTGACTGGACCCATTTCTCAATTTTTACAAGAATTACTGAACGCCCCTTTGCCTGAATTGCCACCCAATGACACGGTAAATAAATTGCAGCGATTTCACGGTGGGGAAAAAATCAAGGGACTCAGTTTGGAGACCTTGTTGCGTTACAACCGCATAGAAAGCATCTTATCGGCCTGCCAGACCCAACAGGCCTTTGGGTGGAAAAGCTTCACCCTCAAATTAGACCGCTGGTTTGTGCATCCAGTGGTGGGTTTCCTCGCCTTTTTTGCTGTAATGATGATCCTGTTTCAAGGAGTCTTCACCCTAGCAGAAGGTCCAATGACATGGGTAGAAGACGCCTTTGCTTGGGCTTCAGCTGGCATTGAGTCCATTTTGCCTCAGCATACGGCTTCGGGATTGATTATTGACGGCTTGCTACCCGGTTTAGCCGGTGTAGTGGTGTTTGTGCCTCAAATCTTCATCTTGTTCTTTTTGATTGGCTTGCTGGAAGACAGCGGGTACATGGTACGAGCCTCTTTTATAACCGACCGTTTGATGCGAAAAATCGGCCTCAATGGTCGCAGTGTTATTCCCCTAGTCGGAGGGTTCGCTTGCGCCATACCTGCCATGATGGCTACGCGAAGCATTCGCAATAGAAGCGAACGACTGGCCACTATGATCGTGGTACCTCTGATGAGCTGCAGCGCTCGATTGCCTGTGTATGTACTGCTTATTTCACTGGCCATCCCCGCTCAAACTTTTATCGGGCCAGTTCCAGCTCAGACCTTGGTCATGACCTCGGCCTATTTCGCCGGTATCATTGTGGCCTTATTCATAGCTGCTTTGTTCAAAAGATTCCACCCTAGCCAAGAGCGCAGCGAATTCATATTGGAACTGCCCGCTTATCAACGCCCTAGGCTTCAGACCGTGGCCCAACAAGCTTGGATGAAATGCAAATCTTTCCTACAAGAGGCAGGTTCTGTCATCCTAATTATTTCTTTGGCCCTATGGGCATTGAGTACCTGGGGTCCTGGTGATTCTATGGCTCAAGCCAAAATCAAAGCCGAACAAGCCGCTCAAGAATTGGAATGCCCTACTGGCATGAGCCCAAGCGAATTTCAATCCCAATTGGAGTTGACATTCAAGTTGGAAGCCAGCTATGCTGGCCATATTGGTCATGCCATTGAACCCGCCATTCAACCTCTCGGATACGATTGGAAAACGGGCATAGCCTTAATCAGTTCTTTTGCCGCAAGAGAGGTTTTTGTGGGCACCATGAGCACATTATTCCAAAGTTCAGATGGTAATGTTTCAGGCATTCGGGCTCGTATGCAGAAGGAAATCGACCCCATTACCGGCAAACCCAAATACGGAATACCTTATGCCTTGAGTTTAATTATTTTTTACGCCTTTGCCTTGCAATGCATCAGCACCATGGCGGTGATGAAAAAGGAAACAGGATCATGGACTTGGCCCATCTCTTTGTTCTTGTTATACGGAGCCTTGGCCTACCTAGGCGCCTTCCTCGTATATCGTTGGAGTATAGGATTCCTCATTTAACGACCAAACAAACGGCAGTTAGGCATAGAATTTGCGGCTTAAGAGACCAGCATTTTGTCTTTGGTCCCAGCTACTTAGTGTTAGAAAAACACCGTACCTTTGCACCTTCGGCCAAATACATATATTGATTTTCAAAACCTTACATGAGGCAGCTTAAAATATCCAAACAGTTTACCAACCGGGAAAACAAATCTCTAGACAAGTACCTGAACGAGATCTCCAAAGTGTCAATGATTGACGCACAAGAGGAAGTAGAATTGGCCCGACGCATTCGCGAAGGGGATCAGGCCGCCTTGGAAAAGTTGGTCAATGCCAACCTCCGATTCGTTGTTTCAGTTTCTAAACAATACCAAAACCAGGGTTTGACCCTCGGAGATTTGATCAACGAAGGCAACATGGGCCTCATTAAAGCCGCTAAACGTTTTGATGAAACCCGCGGTTTCAAATTCATCTCTTACGCCGTTTGGTGGATTCGCCAGAGCATTTTGCAGGCTTTGGCCGATCAAAGCCGCATTGTGCGTTTGCCGTTGAACAAAGTAGGTTCATTGGGCCGTATTACTCAAGCTTCTGCCCGCCTCGAGCAGGAGTTGGAGCGTGAACCCACTCCTCAAGAAATTGCCGAAGCTTTGGAAATCCCCATTACCGAAGTAGAAAATGCTTTGCGTTCTAGCGGCCGTCACTTGTCGATTGACGCCCCATTGGCAGAAGGAGAAGACAATACCCTACTGGGTGTGCTTGACAACAATGACGAGCCCAACCCTGACATGCCCTTGTTGAATGAATCGCTTCAGAACGAAATCAACCGTGTTATTTCAACCTTGAGTGACAAAGAGCGCGATGTATTGAAGTACTACTTCGGGCTAGATGGCAACCAGGCCCATACCTTAGAAGATATTAGCGAAAAGGTAGGCCTTACGCGTGAGCGTGTTCGCCAAATCAAGGAGAAAGCGTTGCGTCGTTTGCGCAAGTCATCCAAGAGCAAAATCCTCAAGTCTTATTTGGGCTAATCCCCCACTGAGTTGATAACAAAAAAGGTCCCGCTCACGCGGGACCTTTTTTATGGGTTCAGATTGCGCTGTTAATCCAACAGCGTAACCGTACCCTTGTAGACATACAAATTGCCGTCTACGTATCGGAAATAGATCTGATAAGCGTAAACGCCCTCCAAGGGAGGCGCCCCGTTATGACCACTTCCATCCCAAGCTTCTTCGGGGTTTGTGGTTTCAAAAATGATGGCACCCCAGCGATCAATGATGCGCATCTTGTAATTTTCAATTCCAAATGAGCTACTGCCCTTGAAGCCCTCGTTCAATCCATCCAAGTTTGGAGAGAAGGCGTTGGGCACATGGAACAACAGCTCTGGCTTCAAGAATATATACTTTTCCGTGCTGTCGAAACAGCCGTAATTGTTGCTTGCCAACAAGCGAACCAAAAAGTCGCCGGTAGAGGAGAAGGTTAAGAAATGGGGTCCTGCTCCACTAACAAACTGCCCGTCCTGGAAAGACCAGGAATAATTATCAGCATTGCTACTGAGATTGGTGAATTTCCAGTCGGTTTCCAAACCTCTGGACAGCAAATATTCGCTATCAAAGTTGGCCACAGGCTTGGGCCATGCATTGACCAACAACGAATTACTAACCCCTTGGCAACCCTGGTCGCTTTGAACCTTGAGTTCCACATTATAGGCGCCAGCCGAGCTATAAGTATGAGAAGGATTTGCCATTACAGCCGTACCCCCATCTCCAAATGTCCAGGCATAGGAGGTAATGCTGCCGCGGCTCAATTGAACGTTGCTCAAGAAATCAATGGCCTTACCTACGCATCCATCGGTGCCACTTATCGTAACAACGGGAGTTTCGTACACCCACAAGGTCTGTTGATCAACGCTAAAACAGCCCTTGTCGCTCATGAGAACCAAGGCGAGGTTGTAGGCCCCTGTATCGGTATAGCTTTGATTGGGCAATACCTTACCCAAACTCAAGGGGCTTCCATTCAAAGCCCAGCCGTGTTGAACTCCGGTGGCCGAATTTTCATTACTGGTATTGTTAATCACAAACAAGTTGCCTTGCAAACACTGGGTCAAATCATTGACCGTAAAGGAAGCTTTGGGCACAGGGAAAAGCTCTACTTGGCGCTGGGTGGAATCCTTACAACCCGAAGGAGAAGTAATAAGCAGTTTTACGTTGTATTTACCCGGTGCCGAATAATTCTTTCCAATCACATCCATGCTGGTACTGTTTGTACCATCACCCAATGTCCACTTGCGGGTATAAGTACCATTGAAGTTAGACACATCAGTAAAATTGAAAGCGTGGGTCCCAAAACAAGCGGTATCCTTATCGGTCGCCATTTGTGCCTGAGGCACAGCGACAACATATGCTTTGGTCTTGCTTGAATCCCAGCAACCGTATTGAGTCACGATGGCATGCCTTACAGTAAAGGTACCCGTATCCTTAAAAGAATATTTCACACTGTCAGCGTCTATCTGGAAACCATCACCCAAATCCCATTGATGCGTGATGCTCACACCAGAATTCCCCCAAGCATTCAACGACTTAAATCGGAATGAGTTTCCTTGGAAACACTGAACCGGATTGCTCGGTGTAATGGTAGCATCTGGGTTCTCACGAACATTTACAGCCCGCTCCATGGAGTCTTTGCAACCGTAATTGGTCATGGCTACCAGTTTAACGAAATACATGCCTGGAGCGGCGAACTTCTTATTATTGACCGGCGAGCCTGAAGCCGTGGTAATATCACTGAAGTACCAACTATTCTTGGCATTCATGGCATTAGGTGCTTCAGCTGATTCAGAACTATCGCTCAAATTGAAGAAATGGCTCTTGAAACACACATTCGAATCCGTAACGGTCCATTTGGCTTTGGGCTCTTTCGCAATGAAGACCGATTTCTCAATGGTATCGGCACAACCCTGATCAGAAACCGCAATCAATATGACTTTCTCGTATCCCGTGTCCTTAAATTGATAATTAGACAGTGAACTCGAGGCATTGGGTGCACCTTCCAAATACCATGCATGATCATAAGTGCCATAGGAAATGCTACTAGCATCATCAAAATCAAAAGAGTTCTGTTTGAAACATGGGTTGTCAACGTTAATCGTAAAGCCTGCCACTGGAGCTGGGTGAACAATAATGGTCGAATCAGCCGTATCTCGACAATGGTAGATAGACTCCGCTATCAAGCGCACATTGAAGGTATCATAGGTTTGAAAATGATAGCTGTACAAATATGGAGCTGCCGTATCGCGTGAACCATCAGAGAATTCCCAAACGGCGTGCAACACCCCTAAATCATAGATAGAGGAATCCAAGAAATCAGCTTTGGCATATTGGCAATAATAGTCTTGAGGAATGTTGATTTTGGCGATGGGTATTCTCTCTACCAACAAGGCCGTGTCTAGGGTATCCTTACATCCCAATTTACTAGAAACAATATACCTCAAATCAAAAGAACCTGCGGTATCAAAACTGTACATGAACCGCTTCTCCACACTTTTGACAAATAAGTTCCTATTCCAATCGAACAAATCCCAAGTAGACCAAGCAAATGCATCATTGTTGAACGACGTAGAATCTGACAAAGAGAAATAGTTCTCCTTGCCGCACTGATTCAAGGTATCATAAGAGAGTTTGGCCACAATGGGATCAGCTCTTAAGACCAAGGTAGAGTCTATGTTGATGCAATTGGTACTCGTATCGAGAACCTTCAACCACACTTTACCGGCGGCTTTTGCCGTAAATGTCAACTTACTAGATGAGTCTTGCCATTTGTATATAAACTTATTGTTGGCCGGACCGAAGAAGGTCAGGTTAATCGAGTTTGTACATTGTATTGTGGTGTCGGGAAAACTGAATATAGGACCGGGGAGAACATTGACAATTTTGCTTCGAAAAATGGTATCGTCTACGTTGCAATTACCGGGCACGACCAATTTCATCACCACATAATAAGCACCTACTTTCTCGAATTTATGCTTAACCGACTGACCTGAGCCCACATTGCCATCGCCAAAATTCCAGAGGTAGGCTTTGACATTGGGATAACTCTTCTGAGCCTCAATCGTCACCGTTTCGCCAGGGCACTTGCTATTTCGTTTGATATTGAAATCATATTCAACGTTTTCAAAAAGGGCACCCGCCGAATAAGCATAGCTTTCATATTGACCAATGCCATAGGCCACACAAACCATTCCGCTATCGCATTCAATGGTATTGTAACTCGGGTTTCCCACTTGCACCATGGCATAGGCATAATCATTACAGACCGTAGTAAAGTTGTTTGAAGAAATGAAAGACCCATTGACTTTGACAGCTTTGGTCGCTGATTTACGCACCAAAATATTCACCCAATGAAGGTTCATATTGTTCGTGGTCGCCGTTCCAACAACCGTTTTCAACAATTGCTGGGTAGCATCTGGCATAACCAAAATGGAAGCATCGCCTCGGTTTCCACCGTAGCCACTGCACTGCCCATTTTTCATATACTGTACGCAGTAGGCTCCCTTGGAAGTTTTAATGCAAGTAGCCGTCAAGCCCGTAACGTTTCGGTACAACCAATCTCCGGCATTTTTCAATTGCATCACGAATGAACCGTTGATATACACATCGGTCGAATCATGAGCGGCAATGATTTTGTAAACATAACCGCCAGTCTGGCCTTTAAAGGGCATCAGAACATAATCCTTCCCCAGAGCATTGGTAGGAATAACCTGTGTATACATGTGATCGCGGCCGGTAGCGCCACAGGTACCACCCGCACGATCGACAAAGCCTGAACGATTGCCTGAAAACACATTGATTTTTCCGCAGCCTTGAACTACTCGAATACGGGTTCCGGTCATATCCCCATCAATCGCGCCTCCTCCTACTAGATTGTGCTGGGGGGGGCTTCCCGTATTCCCATCTCCAACATCGCTCTGCACTTGATATACTTGCCCTTTAGCTAAGGTAACCGTGTATGCAGAACCCGCTGTTTTTCCTCCAGCCGTCACATAAGCCGGAGTAATCTCCACCTTAACATTGTTATCCATTCCAATGATGACAAATTCACTCTGCATGTATTTTTGGTTCCCTCCAAAACCGGTACGAACATTGGGGACATAGGAAGGCACATAAAATTCAGGAGCCGAGGGAATTGACTCATAAGGCATCACAAATGTGGCAGCCGAACGATTTTGTTCCAAGTTCATGCAGTATACGTTAACGGGATCATCTGCGATGATGCGCATTCCCCGTTTGGAGTTCAAATCGCTGGCATTGAATTCTGAGCCCACAGGGTAATAAAACTGCGGATCAACCGCCACCCTGTTCACCGTATTTTGGGTAATATTGATGGTCTGCAAAGAACCTGCAACGCGAGGGTTATCCAATTTAATTTTGGTATTGAACTCACTTGTCACGTAGATCAACAGCGAATCTGGATACCCACCTGAACGGGTTTCCATCTCCATGAAACTCATGTAGAAGGTTTTTCCCGTTGATGAAATCTGCGCTTTACTGCCCCCCCAAAAGGCTACAAAAACCAAACAGAATACTAAAAGTTTCTTTATTGAATGCATACTATGTATGCATAGACGCAGAAATTAGCTTTTCATTGCCTAGTCATCAAAATATGACACTAAGCCGAACTAACTATTTGTTAAAAAGTTAGCCCACCGGCTCGAGACTCTTTTGAAAATCATCAATCACCCCGCTAAATACCAATTCATCGCCTAGGTAAACCGCTAAAAATTGACCCGGAGTTACGGCTTTTTGAGGTTCATCAAAGATCAACACAAACCCTAGATTGTCTTCTTGCAATCGACAGGCCAACAAGGCTTGTCTGTATCGAATTCGGCAGCGAATACCTTCATTGGAAAGCACGGCTGATTTGGCCGATTCTCTAACCCAATGGGCATCTTTGTGAAGAACCCGCAAGAATGGGCTGTACAAAGCAGGATGATCTTCTCCTTGGCCCACGTATACCACATTATGGAATACGTCGGTTTGCAGAACAAACAAAGGCTTCACCTTGCCGCCAATGTTCAATCCTTTGCGCTGACCTATGGTATAATAATGAGCTCCGTTGTGTTGGCCGATCACCCGGCCATCTTCAGGCGATAATGGCAAGGCCCAGCTCGATTCATTTTCCAGCTTGCGGTTTTGCATCCACACAGAAAGCAGACCTGCATTGGCTTCTATTTCTACCACATTTCCTTGCTTGGGTTTAAGTTGTTGTTGCAAAAATTCAGGTAGCGAAACATGGCCAATGAAACAAAGTCCTTGAGAGTCCTTTTTTTGAGCCGTCACCAAATCTAGCGCTGCCGCTTTTGCCCGAACAGCTGACTTTTCTAACGAACCTAAGGGGAACAAGGCTTTTGACAGTTGAGACTGGCTTAACTGGCACAGAAAATAGCTTTGGTCCTTATTGGCGTCTTTGCCGGCCAACAACCGATACTCTCCATCTTTTTCTACCCGTTGAGCATAATGGCCAGTAGCCACATACTCTGCACCAATCAACAAGGCATGATTCAGAAAGAGGTCAAATTTGATTTCTCGGTTGCACAACACATCGGGATTGGGGGTTCTCCCCTGCTCATATTCCCTAAACATGTAGTCAACAATTCGCTCTTTGTAAGCCGCACTCAAATCCAAAACCTGAAAGGGAATCCCTAATTTTTCTGCCACCAACATGGCATCTCGGGAATCGTCTATCCACGGGCATTCATCTTCCAGGGTAACAGCGGCATCGTTCCAATTTCGCATGAACAAGCCAATGACTTCATGCCCTTCTTCCAAGAGCATGGCCGCGGCGACAGAGCTATCGACTCCTCCAGACAAACCGACTACAACCCGAGCCATGCCGCAAAGGTCGGGATATTGATCAAATATGGCCCAGCCATTTCCGCATGAACCACTCGGCTCCTAATAAAAAGCTGAGGAGCAATAACAAAACCCCTTGTTGTCTCCACGGCCATTGGGCCCATTGCTCATCGATACGGGATTCAGGCAATTCAATTCCACCCGCATATGAATGGGACAACAACACACCCTGATGTTCGAGTGCCCACTGTTTCAACAATACCGTATCCGAACCCAGTTGGGGCTCAAGGGTAGGTAGGGCTACTTTCCATGCCAGCGATTGTTCCAATTTGGAGCTCCCCATATTCCAGTAGGCCAACAAGCGATAATCACCCGTGTCTAAGCCTTGAAAAGCAGATTGCCAAACTTCGGCATTACGACTCAAGTTGGCTTCTTGCACCAGATCCCAAGACCCTTTCCCAGACTTTCGTTCCAATTTCAAGGCAAAATTCCCCTCTGCGCTCATTTGCCCATCGGGGCCTGTTCTCCAAAGACGCACAGCGAAGGCTTCTGATTCACGGGGCTTTCCCGGAATGATTTTTACCTGCAAGGCGTTCCTTACTCCCGCTCCGGCCATTAATCTACCCGCAACAGACAAAACCCAGCGATCAAAGGCTTCGAATGATTGGTTTCGGCGAAAGCAAGCCGCACGCCATCGCCAAAGACCCTTGCCAAAAAACCAAGCTTCTTCCTGACCTGACGAGGCTTGAAACACACCTAGTGGAAAGGAAGTCTTGGCTCCAAGCGCAACCTGCTTTAAAAAAATGGAAGATTCAGGAATGGAAACGGACTTAAGCACAGGCATGTACAAAGGCGGATAATCCTCCAAGCCCTCAATGAAAGATTCTGACTCCTGGGTCCAGTACCCAGAACCCTGCCAAACTCCAGATTGGGGCAGTTCAAGACGAGTTCGATGAGCAAACAGAGAACTGGCCTCTTCGGGCAATGGAAAATGCCAAATCGGGACATCACTAGGCATCTGACTCAACTGGGTTGCATTGAGCCCAAATTGAACAATCAAGTCCAGATCATCAGGCATGGATTCTTTCCATGACTGAGTGATTACCGTATGCCCATTGCTCGCTTTCAAACTTCTAGTTAGGGCTCCGACGTCGGGATGCAACTCACTGTAAACCACCAACACTTTTTTACCAGACTCGATGACCCTTATGGTTTTTTGATCGCGGTACCAAACCTTACCCGATGGGTCGAGTACCTGAGCCTCCAACACCTGATCGCCTAATTCCGGCAACCTCAAATCCATCGTTAATTGGGCCGCCGTGCGCTGACCCAAGGGCAGTCGCCCAATGACTCTACCCTTGTGCGAAACAAGCAGGGTTGAGGACGATGGGAAATCACCTACGAGTCGATAGGCCCATTCGCAGCGAAAGGGCTCATTGACCTTGACCTCTGCGTTCATGGCCCAATGCTCCATGACCAACTGAGCCTGATCAGGTGAATTTCCAAAGGGCACCGTATACAATTTTGTTTCGTTTGGCCAGGTGGCATACTGCGGATGCACACCTGCGTTCCATTGACCATCGGTCAACAAAACCACCGCATCAACGGGATTGGGCTGCAAGGCCAAAGCCTCTGAAACGGCATCCAATCGAGTCCGGCTCTGATCGACATAAGCCGTTGTATCAAATTGCAAATTACCACTTAGCCCACCCAAGGATAGTTCTACTTTCTCGCCCCATGCCTCTTGAAAACGGCTCACCCACTCAATCATGGCCGCCGTATCATCCCTCAAACTGCTGCTGCGATCAACGATCACCCATACCTTGGGTTTTCGCTTGACCGAATTTAGCCCCTCACTAATGGGATTTAGGAGCAATAAGCCCAATAAGAAATAAGCCAAAAAACGAGCTCCCATCGGAAGCCACCACATACGCTGTCTCAGTCTGTTCCAATATTGAAAAACAGCCAGTAGCGCAGCCAATGCCGCAATGGCGAGAACCCATAGCCCGGAAATCCCCGCCATCCTTAAACCTTACTGGCCTATAATAAAAGATTGGCTAAGGGTATTCACACCCTCTTGGTAACGCAAGGTGTAAGTACCTGCTGGCCATTGCCCTACTTGAACTTGAGCTTGCTCTTGAACCGGCAATTGCATCACTTTGCGACCCATGGCATCGAAAATAGAGGCATTTTGAACCCCTCTCAAATCCACATTCAACACCTCACTTACGGGAACCGGATACACTCTAGCTACTTCGCCACTCATCAAAGAAACACGACCCGCAGACCAACGTACGAAAATGTTGTAGGTCAAGGTATCCATCGAACTTTCGTTGTAGCGATTCCAAATGGCATATTTAACAACAGCGGTATCGGCTACTCCATTGGGGAAAACCGTTATTTTCAAATAAGCGTCCTGTTGAGAAGAAATAGGAAACATGGTATCTTGATCAATGAACACCCCATAGCAATTACGGTTATCGCAAAAAGAGACATCCCAGGCCGATGGAAAATCAACCGAAACCTTTTTGTACTCCAAAATCAAATCGCTAGACAATTTATTGGTTACGTGTATGGCGCAGTCCATATACCCGCTTGACTCAGGGTAGAAATCGTGGGAATTGGCGCCCCCCTCTAATTCAAAATCTTGAGCAAATGAAACAGTTGAGAAGGCCAAGGTTGCGACAAATGCGGCCATTTTGCTAATGTTCATATTGCAAATATAATCGATGGCGGTTGTTCAAGCCGTCAAATCCCTGTCAGCAAAGCCTCTTGTATTTGCGGCAAATGTTGAAAGCAACCCACATAGAGTGCTGGGTCAGTAGGGGCCCAATCTTTCCATTCGGCTGAATCCTGCCTCTCAGCTTCAACCGCTTCGCGTTCCCGCAGGTACCAAGCCGTACGAATTCCCGCCTCTACACCACCCCTCACATCGGTTCGAAACGTATCACCGATGTACAGGCAGTCGGCCGCTTCTGTTTGAGCTTGGTTCAAAGCGGCCTCAAAAAACACTTGGCTGGGCTTGGCATGTCCAAGGCCTTCGCTGGAAAGCATGAACTCAAAATACCCCCCTAAACCGCAACAGGCCAGCTTGGTTTGCTGGGTTTGTTCAAACCCATTGGTCAAAATGGCCAACTTAAAATGTGGAGCAATGGCTTGGATAAAATCTCGAGCCCCTGGCATCAAGCGAGTCAGCACTGGGCACAAATCCAAATACTCTTTCCAAATTCCATCCGGTATCAATGATTCTGGGTAATTGAGTTCCCGAAAAGAATCGGTAAAGCGGGCGCTTCTCAACACCTCTTTGCTTACTTCCCCTCTCTCGTAACGAGCCCAATACTCGTGATTGATTCGGTTATACACCCGAACAAAATCTTCGGCACTTGCCCCGGTATGCTCTTCAATTGAATGGCGTTGAAACAAGACATGCAAGGCCTCCTCGGCATTGCCGTCAAAATCCCACAGCGTATTATCCAAATCTAAAAACACCCAAGAAGGCTTAAAACCCTGAAGGTTTAAGTCTTCAAAGGGCTGCCAGCTCATGACCGAACCTGATCAATTTGGCTGCAGAGATCACCAAAAATGGTCTCTATCTCCCCCATTCCAGGCACGCCGCTATACTTGTTTTGATGGGTATAGAACGACTGTAAGGGCAAGGTTTTATGCATGTATTCTTGAAAGCGGTTCCGAATGGTCTCTTCGCTCTGGTCGTCAGCTCGGCCTGAACTTTGGCCTCTGAGCAACAAACGCTTCACCAATTCATCTTCATCCACCTCAAGGCCTAAAACGGCATCAATTCCAGCACCGAATTCTTCGAGCATGGTATCGAGGGCTTCGGCTTGGGCCACTGTACGAGGGAAACCATCAAAAATGAACCCACTGGCATCGGTATGCTCCAAAATGAAATTGCGAACCATGCCAATGACCACTGCATCTGGGACCAATTCACCCTTGGCAATGTATTCATTAGCTTGGAGCCCTAACTGGGTTCCGGCTGCCCGTTCTGCTCTCAACAGATCACCCGTTGAGATGTGGGACAATTGGTATTTTTCCAGCAAGCGCTCACTCTGGGTTCCTTTACCTGCCCCTGGAGGGCCAAATAGTATCAAATTGAACATACGTGAAGCTGCAAATGTATACCAGACGGGCGAAAAGGAAACCAAATCCTCCATTTATGCCACATCTGCCGTTATTTTTGCTTAGCCCTCAAGCCCATGCCAGCGCTATTTCACGATCTCATCATGCCCATGCGAGCCTTGTTCAGCGATGACACATCGAGGTTCATCCCTTTGCATGCTCCCGCTTTTCATGGCAATGAGAAAGCCTATTTGAACGAATGCATTGACAGCACTTTTGTGAGCAGCGTAGGCCCATTTGTTGACCGAATTGAAAAAGAAATGGCCGAATTTACCGGTTCCGCTCATGCCATTGCTTGTGTTAACGGAACAGCCGCCTTGCACATTTCCCTCCTTTTAGCCGGTGTTCAAAAAGGCGATTTGGTCCTTACCCAGTCCCTCTCTTTCGTAGCTACAGCCAACGCCATTTCTTACACGGGAGCCGAGCCCTTATTTCTGGATATAGACCCAAAAACCCTATCCCTTTCAAGCCAGGCTGTTGCCCAGTTTTTAGAAGAAGAATGCAGCCTCAATCCCCGCAAAGAATGCGTACACAACGCGAGCGGAAGACGGGTAAAAGCGATTGTCCCCATGCACAGTTTTGGGTTTTGCGCCGATGTCCTATCCCTCCAAGAATTGGCCACTCCATACGGCCTTGCCCTAATTGAAGATGCCGCCGAATCATTGGGCTCTTATATAAATGGCAAGCACAGCGGCACATTTGGACTATTTGGAACCCTGAGTTTCAATGGAAACAAAACCATTACCGCTGGGGGAGGTGGCATAATCCTCACCCAAGATGCTGAAATGGCCAAAAAAGCCAAGCACCTAACCACTCAGGCTAAGCAGCCGCATGCCTGGAAGTTCTACCACGACCAAACCGGCTATAATTACAGAATGCCCAACATCAATGCGGCTTTACTATGCGCCCAATTGGAACAGTTGCCCGCTTTTCTCAAAGTCAAACGAAGCTTGGCAAAAGAATACAACAGCCTTATTGAGAATTTTTCCCAGAGCAGCGAACATAGACTTTCCTTTTTGCAGGAGCCTTACGGCCAAACCTGCAATTATTGGCTGTGCGGAATGCTGACCGACAGCCTTGAACAGCGCGACCAATTTTTAGAGGAGGCCAACGGCTTGAATTTCATGTGTCGCCCGGCCTGGGAGTTGTTGCATACCCTACCCATGTTTCAGCGCAGCCCAAGAGCCTTAAAACTAGATGAAAGTCAATTCATTTACGAGCGATTGGTTAGCTTGCCCAGCAGCCCCTACCACTTGACATGAGTATGTCACAGCCCCATATGGCCCCCAAAAAAATTGGCATACTGAGCAGTTCCAGGGCCGATTTTAGCATTTACGAGCCTTTGATTCGAGCGCTAAACGATGACCCTGCATTTGAAACACAGCTCATCGCTTTTGGCACGCATCTGTCTCGGGCTCATGGCTACACCTTGGATTCTATTACCCAAAGCGGGTTCACCGTTGCCCATGCCCTCGACCATTGCTACGCCAATGCCGATGAACCAGCGGCTATATCAGAAGCTATGGGCCGAACCATGGTTGAGTTTGCCAAACTCTGGGCGAGAGAAACGTTCGATCTTGTATTTTGCCTAGGCGATCGATATGAAATGTTGGCGGCTGTTTTGGCGGCTAAGCCTTTCAACATCCCTTTTGCCCACTTATACGGAGGGGAAACCACCTTGGGGGCCATGGATGAGGCATTTCGTCACAGCATCAGCCACTTGAGCCAATGGCACTTCACGGGCGCCGAGGCCTATGCCGAGCGCGTTCAGGAGTTGACTCAGCGTCCTGAGCACATTTTCAACTGCGGATACATCAACCTCGATACCCTTTCTAGATTGAACTTCATCAGTCCCGAAGGCATGCACGAGCGCTGTGGGTTGAACATGAGCCATCCTACCTTACTCGTCACCATGCATCCAGAAACCGAGCGTTATACCCAAACCGCTCATTTTGCCGATGAACTTTGTGATGCGCTTGAGGCATTGACAGAATTTCAAGTACTGCTCACTATGCCCAACTCCGACACCCATGGCAATCAAATTCGAAGCCGAGTACTGGATTTGCAGAAACGCCGTTCCGGAATGGTCTGCGTAGAAAATCTAGGAACGCTAGGATACGCATCGGCCATGAAACACTGCGTGGCTATGTTGGGCAATACGAGCAGTGGCTTCGTAGAGGCTTCTTTTTTCCCTAAACCTGTCATCAACTTAGGGAAACGACAAGAAGGCCGAATTCTCACTCCCAATATTGCCGGTTGTGACTTCGTCAAAGCCGACATTGTGAATTTGGTTCGAAGCCATAGTCGTCAAACATTCGACCCAAAAAGCAGCGCCATTTACGGTCAAGGCCAAAGCACGGCCTGCATCTTACAACAATTGAAAACCCACATTTTCCCTACCTTGCAAGAATGACCCTTCTCGAGCAGCACCAAGTGGAAGCCAGCCAACCGCTGAGCGCAGCCTTGACCCTAATGGGTATTGCAGGGCATCTTCGAACCTTGTTCGTCACTGACTCTGCTGGGCGAGTGACGGGAACGCTTTCAGACGGAGACATACGCCGCGGCCTCCTTAGGGGTTTGTCGGCACAGGACCCTTGTTCCGCCTTCGCTTTCACATCCTTTCGCTCTTTGCGAAAAGGGCAAATCAATGTTCGCCAGCTTCAGGCTTTTCGCGAAAAAGACATTTGCATATTCCCATTATTGGATGAAAACGATCGATTGGAGCGCATCATAGATCTCAATGACCTGCGTTCTTATCTTCCTTTGACGGCGGTCATCATGGCCGGCGGATTAGGGCAACGACTAAGACCTCTGACATTAGAGACACCCAAACCCATGTTGCCTGTTGGCGGAGTTCCCATCCTGGAAATCAACATCAAGCGATTGGTGAGATACGGCATCCGGGAAATCTTTCTTTGTGTGGGTTACAAGAAGGAGCAAATCATGGATCACTTCCAAGATGGATCAGCTTGGGACTGCCATATACAGTACATCGAGGAAAACCAACCTTTGGGCACTATGGGAGCATTGGCCTATTTGCCCGAACATCTTGAAAATCAAGAGATACTGTTGTTCAATGCCGATTTGCTCAGCGATTTAGACTTAGAAGCCTTTTATTTAAGGCACCAAGACCAAGGCAATGACCTCACCGTGGCCAGCATTCCCTATAAGGTAAAAGTCCCCTATGCCATTTTGGAACAAGACCAAGATCGGGTGAAAGCTTTTGTCGAAAAACCCACCTATACCTATTTCGCCAATGCTGGATTCTATCTCTTGCAACAATCAGATTTGGGTCGAATTCCTAAAGGCGAATTGTTCAATGCCACCGATTTCATGGATCTCTTGATTGCCGATGGGTCGAAAGTGGGCACACATCCCATTTTGGGATATTGGAGCGACATAGGCTCCCTATCTGATTACGAAAAAGCGCAAAGCGACGTTCCCAACCTGCATTTGTACTGATATGTTGTCTCCCAAAACACTTGTGATCATTCCCGCTCGAGCCGGATCCAAAGGGATTCCTGGTAAGAACTGGCGGTCATTGGGCGGCAAAGCATTGATTCAGTACTCCATGGAACAGGCTTTGGAAGTAGCCCATCCCGATCAAATTTGCATCAGCACTGATTCCCCCGAGGTTCAAAGCATTGCCCAAAACCTGGGTTTAAGCATTCCCTTCACTCGCCCCGCTGCCCTTTCCAGTGACACCGCTGGCAGCCGCGAAGTGTTGCTTCATGCCTTGGATCACTTTCAGCAGCAGGGTCAGCATTTTGAAAACCTTTTATTGCTTCAAGCCACCTCCCCATTTCGACGCTCATCTGACTTGGTTGGCATCGAAGAACAATTGTTAGAAAACCCTACGGCTGATGCCGTTTTCTCGGTTGTCGAGAGCCGCAGCAACCCCTACTACACCCATTTTCGATTGGAGCAGGATTGCTTGCAACCCTTGCTCAATGGCCAATACACGCGCCGACAAGATCTCCCCCAAGTATGGGAACTGAACGGTTCCTTGTACGCGATACGAGCTACTTCCTTACTTGCTCATACCTTGGCCGAATTGCCGCAGCGAATGGCCTACAAAATGCCTTCCAACAGTTTGGTAGATTTAGACACTGAACTGGATTGGCTCTGGGCTGAATTTTTGCTCCAACAAGGCAAAGCCTACCTTTGAACCATGGCCAAGACCTTTGCATTGAATCTTTGGAACAGCCTACTTTCACTGGGTAAAATTGGCATTCGAAGCCAACTTTTACCCCGTTACTCTAGCCCTGATAAAAAGGTGATCATCGTAGGGAATGGCCCAAGTGCCAAAGCCCAATTGGACCAGTGGTCATCGGCCGGTCAATGCCCCATGCCATTAATGGCGGTAAACATGATGGCCAGAAGCCCCTATTTCCAACAGCTCAAGCCGGCTTATTATTTGTTAGCCGACGGAGCTTTTTTCAACTTCCATGCCGAGACCTTTGAAAATGCCGCACTGCACCCCCATTGCCTAAGGCACGAGGGCTATCAGCAAACGCAGCAATTGATCAACGAAACTTGGAAAGCCCTTTTGAGCAGCCAGCACCCGCTTACCTTATTCGTTCCCCAGATTTACCGGAAGAGCTGGATACTGCAGCAAGCAAAATCAAACCCTCAGCTCGAACTTGTTGTTTTCAATTACACCGTTACTCGTGGTTTCGAGTGGTTGGAAAACCAATTGTACTCATTAGGCCTAGGCTCTCCTCAAAGCCAAAACGTCATCAACAGCTGCATATTCCAAGGTATAAATGCCGGATTCGAAGAACTGTACCTCATTGGCGTAGACAACAATTTTCACCGCAACATCAAGGTACGCCAGGACAACCAAGTCGTAGTGGTCGACGATCATTTCTATGAAGTGGGCCAAAAAGAGACCCCATTGAAACACGACGATGCCACGAATACTCCCGTGCGCATGCACGAATTCTTCGCCAACCTAAACAAAGCTTTTTGGGCGCATCATCGATTGGCTCAATACGCGGCCTACCGAAACGTGCAGGTGTTCAACAGCACTCCCGATTCCTTCATCGACGCCTATGAGCGTCGTTCGATTGGCTGATTGCTTATCTTTGCTTCATGTCCTTGAAAGGGACACGCGTATTGGTAACCGGTGCCGATGGTTTTATCGGAAGCCATTTGGTGGAGGCCTTGATTCAAGAAGGCGCCCGAGTGAAAGCCTTTGTCTATTACAATTCATTCAACTCTTGGGGCTGGCTTGACCACTTTCCAAAAGAGTTGAAGAGCCAGTTGGAAATTTTCTCTGGAGATGTGCGCGATCCCAATGGAGTGTATACCGCAATGGAAGGATGTGAAATCGTATTTCACTTAGCCGCCTTGATCGCTATTCCTTACAGCTACCATTCACCCGATTCGTATGTGGACACCAATGTAAAGGGCACCTTGAACATCGTTCAAGCGGCTAAACGATTGGGCGTTGAGCGCGTGCTGGTAACCAGCACCTCTGAAGTGTATGGAACCGCTCAATTTGTACCCATCACTGAGGAGCACCCCAAACAACCCCAATCTCCCTATTCGGCATCCAAAATTGGAGCCGACGCCATGGCCGATAGTTTCTACCGAAGTTTCGAATTGCCAGTCACCTTGGTTCGACCCTTTAATACCTATGGGCCCCGTCAAAGTGCAAGAGCCGTGATCCCCACCATTATTTCTCAACTGCTGAATGGTTATACTGAAATCAAGCTCGGCGACACTCGCCCCACGCGTGATTTGGTTTATGTAAAGGACACGGCCCAAGGGTTCATTCGAATTGCTCAAACCCCTTCTTTGATCGGGCACGAAGTCAACATCGCCACTGAACAGGAAATTTCAGTGGGTGATTTGGCCCAGAATCTCATTGAACAGATCAACCCAGCCGCGCGAGTGGTTAGCGAAGACGAACGCTTAAGGCCCGCAGCCAGCGAAGTTTTTCGTCTGTTGGGCAGCCGTGCCAAATTGGAGTCTCACACCCAGTGGAGGCCTTCCACTCCCTTGCAAGATGGATTGGCCCAAACCATAGAGTGGTTCAAGGATCCCAAAAATTTAGCGGCCTACAAGGCAGACATTTACAACATCTGACGCAATTGGGCGCCTGCTTTTCGAAGCAAACTGTTGAGGTCTTCTGAGATATTGAATTTCCAGAGCAAGGCCAATATTGGCAGCAACACGAGCAAGGATTTGGCTAGGGTTGACCCTACTATTCCCCAAACTACCCATTCAGACCAGGCACACTCTACCAAAGCTGTCCACACTAGCAAGAGCAGCACAAATACCAAAGCCTTGCGCATCTCAGCGTGAAAGGCATGCATTCGGTATATGCGCCACACCAAAAACCCTGTTACAATGGAAATAGCCAACCACGTACTAGCCGTGGCTAAAGCGGCACCATTGAGCCCGTATATAGGAATCAACCAGCGATTCATCAGTAGGGCGACGAAGACTGCAATAGCATTGATCAGGAGTGCCCAATAATACTTTTTGGAAAAGGCCAGCATGGCCGAAGAATTTCCTTGCATCAAGACAAACAGCTTGCCCAATCCCAGGAGCAATACCGCCATTTTGCCGGCTCGATAGACCTCTCCATTGGGCATGAACGCGTAAAAAGCATCCAAGCCCAACCAGATGCACAGCAAGACCAAGGCACCCAATAAGAACTGATTCAAACTTGTCTTGGTATACAATCGCTGCACCTCTGCATGATTTTCTTGATGAAGCGCTTCCGACAATTTAGGATTGGCCACTTGCAAGATGGAACGAGTGGGCACTTCAATGAGCACAGCCATATTGATGGCGATGGCATAAACCCCAGAATCTGCCCATCCTTTAACCGAAGATACCATGAGCATATCCAGGCGTTGAACAAATAAATTAGCCAGGGTTGTCAAGAAGAAATACAAGGTATACTTCGAAAACTCTGTCGTTAAATCAGGTTGAGATCGAACGAAGCCAAGATCCGGACGAAAGGACAACTGGGTCAATTTAAGAATGTTTCCCAAGTTGAGAATGGCCACGAAGCCATACACAAAAGGCACCCACTGAATGGACTCAGCAAAGCCAATCCACTTCATGTAATACAGAAAACCTAATCCCCCCAACGCGATGCGGACAACATTTTCTCGCAAAAAGGACGGAAAAATAATGTGACCCAGCGAGGCCGAAAAAGTTTCAAAAACGGTATTGAAAACGAAGAAAAAGACAAAGGGCAGCAGCCAAAGGTAGTAGGGCTCAATTTGAGCGGCATTGGCACCAAAGAAACCCAGAAGTTCAGACTTGAAGCCCAGCAGGGCCACACCCAAAATCAAACATCCGAAAGCCGGGACAATCAATAGCCAAAAACCCGCGCCATGATGCCCCTTTTCGTCCTTAAACCGAGGAAAAAATTTCCAGATGGAATAGCCCGTACCCAACTGAGCCACAGCGGCCAGCAGGGCCCCAATTTCAATAAAAACGCGAGTTACCCCGAATTCAGCCGGAGAAAAGACCAAAGGAAAAACATAGAACGTGGTAAACAGGCCCAACAAACTGCCTGAATAATTGACCACTGAGGCCCAGAAACTTTGACGCGCAATTTGGCCTCCACTCATGTTCACAAATATAATTGGAGCAGGCAGACCGGCAATTCTTGGTCATTTTTCCATTTTTTCGAGCCCACCACCGCTTATTTATTGCGAATATTAGCCTAAAAGCATTAATTCGTATTTCTAAAATACTACTAAACTCAAACTATGAAAAAACTCTTGATGTTTGCCGTCGTGGCTGCCGGATTGACAGTTGCGATGCAAAGCTGCAAAAAAGACAACCCTGACAACCCCAGCGGTACCGCTTCTTTGACAGTTGAGAACAAGCAGCGTTCTGCTCTCATTTACAACACTGCCACTTGGTGCGGACCTTGCGGCGCTTACGGTAGCCCTGAGTACAAAGGTGCCATCGAGCAAGGTGGTTCTGATTTGATTTCTTTGGACTTGCACACATCAGGTTCTTCTTATTTGGTTCCCTTGTGGATGAAGCCTGCCAATGACACTTTGTTCATTGCTCCTTTCGCTTCTCAATTGTACGCTCAAACCAAGCCTAATGGATACATCCCTCACTTCTACTGCAGCAACTCATTCTTGGGTAACAGCACTGTGAAGACGGCTGACATCATTGGCTACAAAAACACATACAACGCTAACCCTTGCGAAGTAGGTGTAGCCGCTTCTGCTAAGGCTAACGGTAACAGTATCGACATCAGCTACAAATTGCAGGCTTTCAGTCCTGACGCTGCTGATTACTACACTTCTGTTTTGTTGATAGAAAAAGGTGTTGACGGATACCAAGCGGGTGCCGCTGGTAGCTTCACCAACCACAAGCACATCATTCGCGCTTCTGCCTTGGATAATGGAAGCGGAACTCCTGTAGCCTTCAGTACTGCTCCTGAAATGAGCAACCCTGCTGCTAACGCCACCGTAGACAAGAAAGTAACTTACACTTTCAGCGCCATCCCTGACGCCATTAAGTCTAAGTACCCCTCTGTTATTTACTGGAACTACAACGCGGCTAACACCGGTGTTGCTGTTTTGGTATGGAAAAAAGACACGGACGGAAGCATGTTCTTCATCAACGCTGTTTGGGCTGACGTGAAGTAAGACGCATTCGCCTTACATAAAAAAGGTCCCGAGTAATCGGGACCTTTTTTTATACTCATGCAGCTGCTTAGCGGCCTTTAAAATCGGGTTTTCGTTTCTCCACAAAGGCTGCCATCCCTTCCTTCTGGTCTTCGCTAGCAAAGAGCAAATAGAAATTCTTGCGCTCAAAAAACAAGCCTTCTTGCAAATGAGTATCAAAGGCCTTTAAAACACTTTCTTTGGCCAGTTGAACAGCCAAGGGTGATTTGGAAGCCGCTGCTTTGGCCATGGCTATAGCTTCATCCAAGTAGACATCAACGGGCACTATTTTATTGATCAAACCAGCCACCATGGCTTCTTCAGCAGAGATGAAACGACCGGTCAGTACCATTTCCATAGCGCGAACTTTCCCTACGGCTCTGGTCAGTCGCTGCGTACCTCCAGCACCCGGCATCACTCCAATGTTGATTTCGGGTTGACCGAATTGGGCCGTTTCGCTGGCCACCACCATGTCGCATTGCATGACCAATTCGCATCCGCCGCCAAGGGCGAAGCCACTCACTGCGGCTATCAAAGGCTTTTTGGTTCGGCGAATGGCATCCCAAGTACTGAACTGGTCGATGTTCAACATATCAATAGCCGATTTACCCGCCATCTGCTTAATGTCAGCACCGGCGGCGAAAGCTCGCTCATTTCCACTTATTACAATGGCCCTAACATTTTCATCTTCGTCCAAAACACCCAAGGCATGCTTGATTTCCTGCATCAATTGAAGATTCAAGGCATTGAGCTCTTTGGGTCGATTGAGCTGAATGTGGGCCACGTACTCGGCCACCTGGTCATTGACCAATATGTATTCGTAATTCATGATTGTAAGTTATTGGGAGTCCACACAGATGGACGAATGCGAAAAACAACATAGGCGATACCCCACCCTAGCAGGGCTCCGGCTATAATATCTGAAGGATAATGCACCCCTAAGTAAACCCGGCTGAGGGCTATCAGCGCCGCCAGGGTCAACCAAGCATATCGCTCTCTAAGGCTAAGCCCCAAAACTAGGGGCATGAGCCAATACAAAGCAGCTGCATTAGAGGCATGGCTGCTGACAAATCCATATTGTCCCCCGGGCAAACCCGCGGGTGTGCGCACGCTTAAGCTCTCTTCAAAACAGGGTCTTAGACGCTTGAAATTGGGCTTAAACAATTTAGAACTAATCGAATCAGACAAGCCTACTGCAAGGCCGCAAAGCAAAATTGGCAACCAAAAGGATTTCCCCCAGCGCTTATAGGCCTTGAATAAAAAGTAGAGATAGGCGGGCATCGGCAGCCATTTGGACGAAAGCGCCACCATAAGGGGATCGACCCAATTTGACCCAAGGCCATTTAACCATAGAAGCCATTGTATGTCCCAGTTCAGCAACAAATTCACCGCATTCAAATTAACTCAATTTTTGAGATAGAAGAATGATGCGAGGAGAGCTGTCTACTAGGTAGGTGTCACCGGCATAATTCCCCCAAAGGGCTCGAACATCAAAACCTGCATCTTCGTGCAAAGATTGCAACTCTTGAGCCGTGTATACTTCTACCCGTTCCTGGAATTTTCCCCGCTCCAGGCCTTGCTCCAAGACTTGGATGTCTTTTACGATAACCCCATCCTCAAGAAATTTATGGCAATGAAACTCCAAAGTTCCACGCTCAATAACTTCTTGCACCGGCAAGCTAGGCAAAACTGACGCAGCATTCAGGTAATCTTGAACAAACCAGGCACCCGGTTCCAACTGCGCCTGTATGTGCTTCAATACGAGAGCATCGGTACTGCGGTCTTGGAAATAACCAAATGAGGTAAACAGATTGAAGGCGGCCTTCCATTTAGGGCCCGAATAAGCATCGCGCATGTCGTGAACGGAAAAAGTTGCCTTCAGGCCCAATCGCTCCGACTCTCTAGACGCAAATTCGATGCTTTCTGGGCTAAGATCATAACCCATGGCCTGCATGCCCAGTTGTTCCAACGTACGCGTATGGCGGCCTTTCCCACAGGCGATATCGACCACCAAGGCATTAGACTTCAAATCTATAGCCTGAACCAAACGCTCAACAAAAGCTTGGGCCTCTTCTTCATTTCGATGGGCATATAAGGCGTGGTAATAGGGTGTATTGAACCATTCTTTGAACCAACTAGAATCAGGTTTGGGCATTTTTTCAAAGATACATGTAACCTTTCGCATGCTTTTTGCGTCAAGGGATAGTTGATGCAAATTTCAGAGTACAACCGGGTCGTGGAGACCATTGGCCCTGCGCTGTACAGATTTGCATTAAAAAACCTCAATGACCCCGACCAAGCCCAAGAAATCGTGCAAGTGACCTTCGAGAAATTATGGACCCAAAGCCGTAAAGAACCCATCGAGCACGTTCGTGCTTGGTGCTTTCGAGTCGCAAGCCATGCTATGGTTGATTGGCATCGTCAACGTTCCCGATTTCAAGAATTGTCTGATTTCACTGAGCCTTTGGTCGAACCCTCCCATTCAGACAGCGGTTTAAAGAATCTAATAAACTTGGCCTTGAATCAACTAAGCATGTCCCAAAGATTGGTCGTGACTTTGAGAGATCTTGAAGGCTATAGCTATGCAGAGATTGGAGCCATCACCGGTCAAAATGAAGCTCAGGTCAAAGTCAACTTGTTTCGCGGAAGACAAAAATTGCGCGATTTGCTATCTCCTTTTAACCCCCAATCCAGATGAACACAGAACAAAGAGACGAGCTTCTGTTTGA